>QKDT01000159.1 GCA_003251995.1 Desulfovibrio desulfuricans | reverse complement strand
AACGTGCCCGCCAAGACCATTTCCATGCGGGCAGCCGAGGCAAAAACAAACCACAAAGCGCCCAACTGAGCCGCCATTCTCTCGACTTGCCATAATATCTTGCTTTGGCTATACTGATTCCTTACAATGTTGCGCCTGCCGCTTACGGCCCCCATCTGGCTCACACCGGCACGGCTTTTTCGGACAAATTTACGAGGACGAGGCATGAAGAACAACCATTCCTGTCAGGCTGGCCAAGAGGCGGTGCAAACTCCCGCCGCCGCCGAAAGCAGCGCTTCCGGATTCAACCGCACGCGTTCCAAGCTCGCCTTTGATCGACTTGTGGAAATGGGAGCCAAGATGGGGATGGAAAATCCTCTGTTTCTTTGCCATGAGCGTGCAGCCAAGGCCACGACGCTTATTTCAGGCAAAGAATATCTCAACTTCTCCACATACGATTATCTGGACATCAACGCGCACCCCGAAATTACCGCAGCGGTAACTGAAGCGGCGGCGATTTACGGCACCTCAGCCGGGGCCAGCCGCCTTGTGGGCGGCGAGCGTCCCCCGCATCGCGAACTTGAGCGCGCCTTTGCCGACCTGTACGGAGTGGAAGACTGCATCATTTACGTGAGCGGTCACGCCACCAACGTATCCACCCTGGGTTTTCTTTTCGGTCACCGCGACGCCATTTTTCATGACGGACTGGCGCACAATTCGCTGGTGCAGGGCGCACGCCTTTCAGGCGCCACGCGCTATTCTTACGCCCATAATGACTGCGACGCTCTTGAAGAAATGCTCAAGGCCAAGCGCGGTGAGCACAAGCGTGCCGTGATTGTTACCGAAGGCCTGTTCAGCATGGACGGCAACATCCCCGATCTGCCGCGCATCATTGAACTGAAAAAGCGTTACAACTGCATGCTGCTGGTGGACGAAGCCCACTCGCTGGGCGTGCTTGGCGCAACGGGCCGCGGCGCGCACGAATATTTCAACATTGATCCCACCGATGTGGATATGTGGATGAGCACGCTCTCCAAATCCATGTGCGGCTGCGGCGGCTTTATTGCGGGCAGCCATGAGCTGATCGAATTTCTTAAGTACGGCTCACCGGGCTTCGTGTTCAGCGTGGGCATGCCCCCCATCATTGCGGTGGCCTGCCACAAGGCGCTGGATATCATGCTGCGCGAACCTGAGCGCGTGCATAATCTCCAGAAAATTTCGCGCTTCTTTGTGGATTACGCCGCCAGCATCGGCCTGGATACGGGCGCGGCACAGGGTTATGCAGTTGTGCCAGTCATGGTGGGCGACCCCATGGTGGCGGGCTTCTTGTCCAACGCCCTGTTCAAGCGCGGCATCTACGTTATGCCCATTACCTTCCCCGCTGTTAAGGAAGGCACGGACCGGCTGCGCTTCTTCCTTTCCGCAGCACATACTGAAGAGCACATCCGTCAGGCCCTGGATGCCGTGAAAGAAGAAATTCCCAAGGCATGGGCTATTGTTGATGACTATAAGCGCCAGCATGCCAGCGAAAGCGGCGAGGCGTAAATTCCAGCAAACCCGAGTTGCGTGGTCGAACTGTTGCCTGAGCGGGCGTTAAATCGCCCGCTTACAGGTTGCCGCAAAGCGACAACAGCGACATGTTCGTTTTTTAGGCAGACGAGTTTCGTTCTGCCGTGCCGGGCCAAGTGGCCCGGCTCTTGTTTGCAGTGGAGAAAACCATGACGCATATTGACGGCGCAGGTGCAGACAAAGGCGCATCACGACCAGATATGGAAACTTTGCCCGTTGTCGCCTATGTACTGCTTTGGTTTCCCCTTTCCTCCGAAACGTTCATATTTCGAGAGGTGGTGCAGCTCATGGCGCGGGGCTTGCCCGTGCGCGCCTACACCATGTACGGCAAAAGCCTGAGCGGTTGCAGCACAGAGATGCGCGAGTTCACCGGGCCAGTGGAGCGCATGGGCGTTTGCGGCACATGGCGCATCCTACGGGCTTTCATACGGGCTCTTGCCTGTAGTCCGCTCAAGGTCTGGGGCCTCATGCGCACGGGTTTTTTCCACCGCATGCGCAACATGGAATCCCTTGGTGAAAACCTGTGGTGCTTCATGGCGGGCTTTCTGCTGGCTGAGCTGTGCGTGCGGGACGGCGTCAAACTCATCCACTCGCCCTGGGCCAATGGCCCGGCAACTGCGGCCTGGGTTGCCTCCCGGCTTACAGGTATTCCCTTTGCCTTCACTGGTCGCGCTGGCGACATTTATCCCGAAGACGGCCTGTTGAAGGAAAAATCCGCGGACGCCCTGTTTATCCGCACCAACAACCACGCCAACGTGAGCTGGTTGCGTCAGTTCTGCCCCTCCGGGCAGGAAGACAAAGTACACGCCATCTACAACAGCCTGACATTCACCCCCAAGGGGCAATGCGCAGTCAACATGCGCCCCCCGTACCGGCTGCTTGCAGTGGGGCGGTTTGCGCGAACCAAGGGATTTCCCGACCTGTTGTCCGCCATGTCCCGCCTGCAACGCGAAAACGTACCAGTCAGCCTGACCCTTGTGGGCAACGGTCGCTGGCGTCACAAGCTCATGGGCATGCGCGACAGGCTGGGCCTCAAAAACATTGTGCATATGCCCGGTTTTATTCCGCACGACCAGATATGCGGCTATATGCTCGACCATGACATGCTCATCATGCCCAGCGTCGTCCATTCCAATGGCGACCGCGATGGCATCCCCAATGTCATCATGGAGGCGCTTTCGCACCGCATGCCTGTCATCGCAACAGATGTGTGCGGCATATCCGAGGTCATCATTAATGGTAAAACGGGTTTGCTCACTCCCCAGCGCAACCCACGCGCACTGGCAGATGCCGTGCGTCATATGGTTGAAGACAGGGAGCATGCAAGCAGTATGGCTGAAGCAGGCCGTGCCCGTGTTGAAAAAATGTTTGACCGGGAGAACAACATTACGGCCCTGTTGCGCCTCTATGTTGATGAAAGCCGCCAGTACTGGAACCGCCGGAGCGAACAGCCCGGAAGCTCCGCCGCCGGGGGCGACCTGCGCGCAACCCTGACCAATGGGGCGACGGGGCACGCATGAGCTCCAAGCAGCCGCTCTACCTGGTTGTAAGCCTGGATGTTGAAGAGGAGGGCCTCTTCGGCAGGCACTATGCCCGCCGCAATGTTTCAACCCGCAATACCTCCAGCCTGAAGGCGCTCGCGCCCTTCTGCAATATGGGCATACGCCCAACCCTGTTCTGCGCCCATAGTGTGCTGACAGACCAGGCATCGCATGAAGTTTTGGCATGGCTGCGCGATGAACACCACGCGGAAATTGGTTTGCATCTGCACCATTGGAACACCCCACCTCTTGCACTGGACGGTTCGGAGCAAACCTTGCCCGACACTGCCGACAAGGTGCCCGCATCGGCAGTATCCGATGAGCTTTTTACTGCAAAACTTACCGCTCTAATTGAAGCGGGCCGGGCAGTGCAAAGCACGCCGCTCACGTCCTTTCGCATGGGCAGATGGGATCTGCACCGCAGCCAATGGCCCCTGCTTGCCGCAGCGGGTATTCTCTGCGATGCCTCGGTGCGCCCCCTGCACAGCGCCATGACCCCCATGCAGGGGCCAGACCATTTTGCCGCGCCCACAGATCCCTACTGGGTAAACACCGGCGATAACAAGATTTTTGAAGTGCCCCTGACAGTAACGCCCCTCATCCCCCAACTCCCCTCAGTGCTGCGCGCCATGCCCGATCCCATTGGCAAAAAGCTGCGCGCTAGTTTGAAAAGTTGGGGCGCGCTGGCCTTGCTGCCCGTTTACCACCCGCTGTGGGCCATGCGCGCGGTTACAAAGCTATTTACTGCTCGGGGCGGTCAGGTGCTTTCGCTTACCTGGCATTCATCAGAAATGATGCCCGGCGGCACACCTCATTTGCCAGATGCAGCAGCGGTAGCGCGCTTTACGAACAAGGTCGCTGCTTGGCTCAACTGGCTCCACAAGCACTACAGTGTACGTTGCGTGACCATGGACGAGCTGCGGTGTGAATTCGGCCCCACGGCCCCCATACTGACGGGGCAAGGCGACTGGACAGACGGTGCCCCAGGCCCTTAGCCGCCCTGTCGCCCCTAAAAAAGTACTCTTGATTTATGCACGCACAGAGAGGCGACAACGTAAAATCCCAGCAACACGCTGAGAAAATGCCAGCCTCACTTGGAGAAAATTATGACGGAAACCAGCACCCAGGCCTCCCGCCCCGTATTTGCAACGGGCTTGCCGCACGTGGCCTATGTTTTGCTATGGTATCCGCTGTTTACGCAGCCCTTTATTTTTAGAGAAGTGGAAGGTCTCAAAGGCCTGCTACCACTTTCCGTTTACAGCCTGTATGGCCCCAACCTTCGCCACTGCTCAAACGAGATGCGGGCCGTAGCTGGGGAAACGCACACCTACGGCATGCGCGCCCTGGGTCAGGTATTGGGCGAATGCCTCCGGCAAATCGTGCTGCACCCCTTGCGCACCGGGCGTCTTTTTCGCAAGGCCATTTTCCGGCGCTGGCGCAGTTGGGAAACCATGGGCGAAAACCTTTGGGCTTTTTGCGCGGGCTTGTATCTGGGCCGGTTGTTCAGCGAAGCGGGCATAGACATGATCTACGCCCCCTGGCCGCGCGGTACTGCCACCGCTGCCTGGGTAGCCGCGCAAATCGCAGGTCTGCCATTTGCCACTGCCGCTCGAGGCGACAATCTGGACCCGGCAGATCCCGACCTTGGGGACAAACTCACGGCGGCATTTTTTGTTCGCGCCAACAACGAAGCCGACAAAACTCGTATTGAAGTTTTTGCTCAGGGGCAAGCCAAGGGCAAGGTCGGGCTTATCTATAACAGCCTCACCCTGCCCCCGCTGCCAGAAACGGCGG
>QKDT01000360.1 GCA_003251995.1 Desulfovibrio desulfuricans | reverse complement strand
TCACTCAAGTAAAAAACTACCCTCTCGTGATGTGCTTAACAAATAAAAAGCATTTAGGTAGGCTTAAAAACAAGCAGGAGGATATTATGAATCCACTCTTCTCTTCCATCAAAATCAAGGGACTGACGTTATCCAACAGAATCATAGTCCCACCCATGGACCAATATTCGGCTGATCAAGGCCGCCCCGGCAACTGGCATGTTATGCATTACGGCAACCTTGCTGTTTCCGGTGCTGGTTTGGTTATTGTTGAAGCTACTGCTGTTGAAGCGCCGGGGCGCATTTCGGCAAAGGATCTCGGCCTGTGGAATGATGAGCAGGAAACTGCCCACAAGGCCATGATCGACGCCATTCGCACCTATTCTTCTACGCCTATTGGCGTTCAAATTGGGCATTCCGGGCGCAAAGGCGCTACCGGCCTTCCTTGGGAAGGCGGCAAACCGCTGCTGCCCACGGCTGATGGGTGGGAAATATGCGCGCCTTCCGCCCTGCCCTACGCACCGGGGCACCAAACACCAACAGCGCTCACGCCGGCGGACATAGCCCGGCTTACCGAATCCTTTGCCGTGACGGCAAAACGTGCGGTGCGCGCAGGGTATGACGCCATTGAACTGCATGCGGCCCACGGCTACCTGATGCACGAATTCCTGTCGCCTCTCTCAAATACCCGCACCGATACCTATGGCGGCAGCCTTGAAAACAGGATGCGCTTTCCACTTGAGGTGCTGGCAGCAGTGCGCGCGGTTGTTCCAGCAGACTACCCGGTGGGTGTGCGCGTTTCTGGCTCAGACTTTACCGAGGGCGGCTGGAGTGTGGAGGAATGCGCCCTTTTTGCTCAGGCTATAGAAAAGGCAGGGGCAGCCTATATCCACGTTTCTGGCGGCGGCCTTTCGCCAGCTCAAAAGATCACGCTTGCTCCCGGCTATCAGGTGGGCCTATCCGCCACGGTTAAGGCGGCAGTGAACGAACTGCCGGTCATTGCCGTGGGGCTTATAACGGAGCCGGAACTTGCCGCAGGTATTGTGGTTACAGGTCAGGCCGACATGGTTGGCATAGGGCGGGCCATGCTGTACGACCCACGCTGGCCCTGGCACGCCGCTGCCGCGCTTGGGCAGACCATTGCCGCGCCATCGCCTTATCTTCGCTGCAAGCCACACAATATAAAGGAACTTTTTGCTTAAGCCCGGCTTAACTGCAATTCCACTTACTGCTAAAACAGAAGACCCCGCATCTTGTAAGGTGTGGGGTCTTCTGTTTTGCCTCCATGGAGGCAAAACAGCGTATATACGAATTACCTACCGGGCATCCTCTGCCTTAGCCGCCGCGCGGCGAAGCTGCAAACGGGTGATGGTTTTGCTGCTGAACATTCTCAGCGGAATATAGAAAAGAATAAACCAAAAAACCATGCTCGGCTGGTTGCCAAAAATGGGCAAGGCAAAAGGCAGCTCTGGGCTAATGGAGCCAAAACGCAACTGCATCCAGGCCAGAACAATGGGCACAGGCCACAACGAGGCGACAAACAAGGCATTGCTGAGTGAAAAATAGTAGCCAAAGGCCTCATGCCCCTGACGGTTTACTGCCTTGAAGGCCTCCTTGCCCGCATTCTGCAAGGCAGATTCGCCCAGCTCGTGATAATGACGCATGTCATCCTGCAACTTTTTCAAACGCTTGCGGTGCATGCGCTGGGCCATGCGCAGGGTGGCGATGCCTATGAGGCCAGCCAGAAAGGCCAGGGTTGCCGTGCCTAAAAAGTATGCGGCGTCTGGCTGCGGCACCAAGCGGTACGGCAACACAAAAAAAGGATCAAGCCAGACCAATAGTTGTTCCATAAGCTCTGCGGCTCCGTGTGTAACCGTGGCAACGCCTACGCCCAATGCGTAACTATATTGCGCTGCAATAAAAAAGCAGCACTGCACCATCAAGTTGAACTCAAGGGTGCAGTGCTGCTTTCAAATCAACGTATTAGATGCTGATACCAAAGAACCCACGCAGGATGTACTTGGCGCCAACATACAGGGCCAGCACAATGAAGATGCGCTTCAGCCAGATGTCGGAGAAGTAACGCGAGGTGTAGGGGCCAACGATGGAGCCCACAGCAATACCAGCCAGTTCAAGACCCACCAGGTTCCAATCCACCAGCGCGCCGTGAAGCATGAGGGTGGTGATACCGGTGATCATGCTGAGCAGCACTGCCAGAGCGGAGGTACCGGCAGCCAGATACATGGGAAGCTGGGTCACGCTGGTGATAAAGGGCACCAGCAGAAAGCCGCCGCCCACGCCCAAAAAGGCCGCGATGCTGGCGATAACCACGCCACCGCAGAAGGGCATGAGGGGGTTGAAGGCAAATTCCACACCACAGAAGGTGAACTGGCAGCTCGTAACGGAGAACTTGATCAGCTTAACGCCCGTAGGAGCGGCAGTGCCATCGCCCTTGGCCTTGGCGGCAGCTTCAAAAGCCTTGGCGGCTTCTTTGGCCTTGGCCTTGGAGCGCTGACCAGCGGGGGAGGTTTCCCACATCAGATACAGGCCCAGCACCAGAACGAACAGACCAAAGTAGCCCTGATACGAAGAAAAGCTCAGCTTACCTGCGGTCAGCGAAGCAGCAGAAGCGGCACCAATGATGGAGCCGAGGCCCAAGGCAATGCCCAGGGGCAGCACAAGGCGCTTCATGCGGTAATAGCTGAACGTGCTGATAACAGCGGAAAGGCCGACGAGCATCTGGTTGGATGCGCGCACAGAGTCGGTGATGGACTTGTTGAGGGGCGTTTTGCCAAAAGATTTGGCATACGCGCCAAGGCCATGCACGCTCATGTGGCCCACGCCAGCCATAACGCCGCCAAAGGCACCCACGGTGGAGAAAATCCAGCCGACCCACAAGGCCCAGCCAAAGGCGAGCATCATGTTTACTTTGGGGCCACCGGGGATACCCAGGTAGCCAGGTTCAGCCTGCAAATTGATGGTATTGGGGGCAAGTTCCACCTGCTTGGCAATGGCATTGGCAAGCACACTGCCGTCAGCAGCCATCGCGGCGCTGGCAGCCAGCACCAGCAGTGAAGCCACTACACCCAAAAAAATCCATTTGTTCTTCATTCCACTCCTCCCGAGCGACGTCACGAAAACGCAACGGATAATAATACGAAAACACGCACCATGGCGGTTTTCTAAATAAACACATGCATTGCGTAAGCAGCGCCTGCGGAAATACGCCCCGCAGCGTCACCCCTGTCAGACAATACAGAAAAACAGCCCTCACGCCCGCACCGCCCAAGCTGTCTGCTGGGTGCGGGGTGATTTGCCGGGGCTGCCTGCAAATACATGCGTCGTGCCACTCCCCAATAACTACAGGCGAAAATGGTGCCGCTGATTTCTGCCATCAGCACCGTTACCGTATATCCATCCGATGCGGCATGATTGAGAGCATAATTTTGCCCGTTAAGCCAACAATCGGAGGAATGTCCAATCAGTAAAAACCAAAACTACACAACTGCTGCAATGTCTAGATGCCGCGCCACGAGGCAGCGTTTCAAGCCCGCATTCACTTGCATCACAGGCGGTTACATCTGTTTTTGCCCTGCCCCATATGCTACGCGGGCACGCTGGGTGCCAGGGCCCATAGCACTTACAAGCATTGAATCAAATTCGCAACCCCGATGCAGCCACAGGCATATGCCCCATGCAAGCAGGAAAGACATAACCGCGAAGGCTGACCAAGTGAGCCTGCATGTATTGTAGACTTGTTTGCATTACGGCAGCGGTATTGCCCGTAAGCATTTCAATCTGGTCCACATAACCAGCATACCGCTCAGCGCAGGCCTGCTCCTTCACCTGTCCCTTCCCCTGTCCATTGACCAGCCCATTAACCAGCCCATTAACCAGCCTATTGGTCAGCTCAGCGAAATGCGCCCAAACTGATCATTGTGGTCACCACAGCCATACGGCGGTTACGTGGCTGAAGTCTCACCCATGGGCACGGGTTCATAAGAACAGCGAGGAACCATCTTGGCTCTCATGCCTACCAGCACGAGCAAGAAAGCAACTCCCGCGGGTGCCTAGTTGAACCAACGAGCAGCACTACAGTACGAGCCTGCAAACGCACCAGCAACCCACCCCTGCGCCACAATCAGGCCACAGCACCCAGCTCAAAAAATCGGCAGGCAGATATAACGGGGCAAATTACCCATGTTCACAATGAACACAAAAGTTGCCAGCCCGGCCCCTGCGTAAATACTCGCAGTAAAAGGATACCGTGAGGCTGTGATTTTAACCCCAACTCTTTGGGCATGCGAAAAAAAATTTTCGCTCATTCGCGCTGTAAAAGCAAGTGCAACAACGCAAACGGCTTTAAAGAGTTATTCAAAAAACATCGCCATAGCGCAATTTTTACGCGTTCACAAAAGGGATCTTCACAAATACAAATGCACTGGCACAGATTATTTTTGCACCAACTACCATCAAACATTGTATAAATTATATGAACAAAAAAACATGGCAACATCTCAAACCTATTTAATGCTTCAGCAAGAGTAAGAAAATATTTTTTTCACCACCAGAGGGATTCTTCCCTTACCCCCTGGTCACAGAGCCACAAAAACATACCATTTTAATATACAATTAAAAGCAAATCAGAAAGCTAACACACCAAATTACAACGACTTTAAATTGCATTAAAGGAATACATAGATGAGCAACTCATACCGTATCTTTATTAAGACAGTTCAGATTGCACAGATCGCGAAACAAATCACACATTATGATGTATGATTTTACTAACTGACAATTTTTTAATATGATTTCAATTACTGTATTCATATTTATAATAATAGATATTTTTAATCGTGCCTTTCAAGTATGTATAAAAATAACTAATGTTATAAAAAATTCATTATAATTGTTATCGC
>QKDT01000158.1 GCA_003251995.1 Desulfovibrio desulfuricans | reverse complement strand
GGTGCCTACGCCTGGAGCATTGAAGAGGTGGAGCTGAACACATCCCTGCCTGCCCCTGAAGCTCCTACGCTGACATTTGCGGGCAGCGACGGTTCTTATACCCTGCGCTACAAGGTTGCGGCTGTGGACGACAACGGCAAGCAATCGCTCGCCTCGCCAGCGGGGGAATGCGCCGGGGCGCGGCACCCCTCCGACTGGGTGGTGGGCAACAGCACAACCATAAGCTGGGCTGCGGTGGAAGGCGCAGCAGAATACAACATATACCGCGAGGAAGCCGGGTACTTTGGTTTTATCGGCGTAGCCTCGGGCACCAGCTTCAGCGACCAGAACTACAAGGCCGACACCACAGATACGCCCCGCGAAAACTGGAACCCCTTTGCCAACGGCAATAATCCCGGCGTTGTGGCCTTTCACCAGCAGCGCATGGTGCTGGCGGCTACCCCCGGTACGCCGCAGGCCTTTTACATGTCGCGCACAGGTGATTTTGAATCCTTTCGCAAGTCGCGCCCTTTGCAAGACGATGACCCGGTGGAATATCTCATTGCCTCCGGCTCCATTGATGCCGTTACCTGGGTTGCCAGCTTTGGTGATCTGCTGGTGGGAACATCCGGCAGCGAATACAAGGCCAGCGGCGGCGATGGCACCGCCATCACTCCCCAAAAGGTCAGCATCACCGCTCAGTCATACTGGGGCAGCGCGGGGCTTGCGCCCATCATCATCGGCAATTCTGTGCTGCATGTGCAGCGCCACGGCTCACGCGTGCGCGACCTTTTTTATTCGCTGGAAAAAGACGGCTACGCGGGTAATGACCTCTCCATCCTCGCACCGCATCTGTTTGAGGGGCATACCATCAAACAGTGGGCCTACCAGCAAACACCCGGCTCTACCATCTGGTGCGTGCGCGACGACGGCCTTTTGCTGGCCTTTACCTATATGAAGGAACACGACATCTGGGGATGGTCGCGCCACGTGACAGAGGGCGAGGTACTCTCTGTGGCTACAGTGGCGGATGCAGACGGGGATACTCTGACCCTGGTAGTACGCCGCAATATCGCGGGGCAGACCCGATATTTTCTGGAACGCCTGGCCCCGGTATGGGCCGACAGCCAACCCATTGCAGAGGCCTGCTTTGTGGATTGCGGGCTTGCAATCCGCATGGACTCGCCTTCTGCCCGTGTGAACGGCCTGGAACATCTGGAAGGCTGCGCGCTTTCCGTGTTGGCGGACGGCAGCCCCGTGGAGGGTTGCGTGGTGCGCGAGGGGTGCATTGAGCTGCCCTATACCGCCACGCTAGTGCAGGCCGGATTGCCCTATCAGTCGGTTCTCTCTCCCCTGCCTGTTGAGAGCGATCTTGCATCGGGCACAACACTGGCGCAGGGGCGCGCATACGGTTCGTGTTCGCTGCGACTGTACCGCAGTGTGGGCGGGCAGTACGGCCCCAGCCGCACAGAGCTGTACGACCTGCCCTTTATGCCTGAACACTGGGGCGAAGCCGTGCAGCCCTTCTCTGGCGACATTGCATGCGCCCCCTGTGGCGGATGGAACAATCAGGCCAGCATATGGCTCGTTCAACAGCGGCCCCTGCCCTTTCGCATCCTTGCGCTCACGCTGGACATAACCTTTGCCTGACGCGGTAACAGGAGCATCCCATGTTGACCATCAACACAGAATTGTTTTCGCAACTGGTCGGGGAGGCGGCACATCTGACCGCCGCCCACTGGGACGAGGTGGAATCCACCTTGCACGGAGAGCAGCACTACACCCTTGACCAGATGCGATACGCCAACCTTGAGCGGTTGGGTATGCTGCACATCAGCGCCGCGCGTGGGAACGCCAAAGCCGATTGCATGGATGATCGCATGGACGAGTATCCGGGCCAATGTTCGGATGATTATCCGGGGGATTATTCGGCTGTTAACACTAAGGATTTTACCAACGGCCCCACATCGATTCCGGCACATGCGGCAAAACAGCAGAGGCCGACGGGCACCCTTCGGGCATCCAGTACGGCCCTGCCTCTGGCTGGATATGCCGCATTTACTCTGGTGGCCTGCCCCCACAGGCCGCACACGCTGCTGGCGGCGCTGGATGGTTTGTACCTTGCCCCGTGGGCGCGCGGCGGCCTGTCTGCCCTGCGCCTGCTGCGTCATGCAGAGGCGTCCCTTGCAGAGCGCGGCGTAAGCCTTGTGCAGTACAGCTCGCCCGCATCCCGCCCCTGTCATGCGCTCTACCGCCGCCTTGGCGCACAGCTTACAGAAACCATCTGGCACAAGCCCCTGACGCCACAACAGCACAACCCAGCACTTATTGAGGAGGGGAAATAATGGCTATAGCAACCAGCACCGCCGCCATGATCAGCGCCGCCGTGGCGCTTGCCGGGGCCGCCGCCGGAACCGTTGGCGCGGTGCAACAGGCAGAGAGCCGTCGCCAGCAAACGGAATATCAGTCAGAACTTGCAGCCCGCAACGCCCAGCAGGCAGAGCTGAGCGCTCAAACCGCGGACGAGGCCGCCCGGCAGGAACGCCGGGCCGGTTATGAGGCAGCCCAAGCCAAGCGACAGGAGGCGGCCCGCATTATCGGTGCGCAACGCGCCCAGACCGGTGCCTCTGGGGCACAGACCGATGCGGGGTCAGCCCTGGACAAAAATCTGGATACCGCAGAAAAAGGCGAGCTGGACGCTCTCTCCGTCGAGCAGCAAGGGCAAATCCGGGCCCATGCGCAAGACATGCAGGCGTGGAGCCTGCGTAACCAGTCGGCTGTAGCGGCAGCCAACGCAGGCTTTGCCGGTTCACGCGCAGAAACGGACTATCTTGGCCTGAGCAGCACCCTGCTCAACGGGGCCTCCCGCGTTGGGCGCAACTTCTACACCATTGGCTCACGCGGGCCGCTGTTGCCGTAAGCCACCTCCTTTACCGACATACGCAAGGCCCTCGCCGTCCCATTTCGGGATGTCGGAGGCCTTGTGTTGATATTTGTGGAAAGCACAGCGTAAAGGCGGACAAAAACACGGCATTTACCTATTGACGATGCGCTGCACGACATTACTTTTTATGGGCAGACGTTGCGAACAGGTGTAGTCTGGACGCACGTCAAGGAAACGACCCGACGGGGGAGCACGCATCATGGCAGTATCGTACAAGGATTATTACAAACTTCTGGGAGTAGAGCGCTCAGCGGCAGCCGAGGAGGTTTCCAAGGCTTACAAAAAGCTGGCCCGCAAATACCACCCCGACCTCAACCCCGGCAACAAGCAGGCAGAGGAGAAGTTTAAGGAAATCAACGAAGCCTATGAAGTGCTCAAAGACCCGGAAAAGCGTAAACTGTACGACCAGCTTGGCCCCAACTGGCAGCATGGTCAGCAGTTCCAGGGCCAACCGGGCTTTGAGAATGCGCATTTTACGTTCAACGGCAAAGAATTTGACGGCTCGGGATTTTCTGACTTTTTTGAAACCCTTTTTGGCGGCGGTGGACAGTTTGGGGGCCAGTACGGCGGCCCCTTTGGTGGGCAGGCCGGAGGACGTGGGGCCAATTTTGGGCCTGATCCCTTTGGCGGATTTTCGTCGCGTCAGCGGCGTGGTCGCGATGTAGAGGCAGAGCTTGCCCTGAGCCTTGAAGAAGTGCTGCGTGGCGGTCCACGCTCTGTGTCCATCAACATGCCCGCAGGCACAAAAACGCTTGAGGTCAACGTGCCTTCCGGCATCCGCGAGGGGGCAAAACTGCGCCTCGCCGGTCAGGGAGACCCCGCACCGGGCGGCACGCCGGGCGACCTCTTTTTGCGCGTGCGCTATCTGCCCCACCCTGTTTTCAAGGTGGATGGAGACAACCTGCACTGCGACCTGGCACTGGCCCCATGGGAGGCCACCCTTGGCGCACGGGTTGAAGTACCCACCCTTGAAGGCAGCGTAGAAATGCAGATTCCCGCAGGCTCAAGCTCCGGGCGCAAGTTCCGCTTGCGCGGCAAGGGCCTTGGGGCTGGCGACAAGCGGGGCGACCTGCTGGCCAAGATCATGATTCGGGTTCCCGCCCAGGTCACGGACGAAGAGCGCGACCTGTGGAGCAAGCTGGCCGAAATTTCGGAATTCAAGGCCCGCTCGTAGGGAACATCAGGCAGCCGCCAGAGGTCACCCCTCCCCGGCGGCTGCACACAGGGTTTGCATGCGTATTCCAGCGGCGCCGCCGCAGGCGGCAACCGATACGGTTACTGGTGGAGGACACAAATGAGCATGACCCCAAAAAAATCTTCACTGCCCGTGCCTTCAACGGTCATGGTCTGGCAGGAATTTATTGAAGCCACAGGCATAGCGCCTGAACGACTTCAGGAACTGCTGGGCCTAGGCTGGATTGATGCCCGCACCAGCGCGGCGCAGGACTTCCTCTTTCGTGATGTAGACATCTACCGAGTACGCAAGCTTGAGCGCATTTGCTGCGATTTTGAGCTGCCCGTGCTTGGCGGCACCATTATTGTGGATCTTCTGGAGCGCATAGACTCTCTGGAACGCAGGGTGCGCCGTTTACAGCATTTTGAAGAAGACTAGAGCATTCCACGTTTACGATGCGCCACCTTGCCATTGCAAGTCTCTTTGCGCTGGCTGACGGCCCGGCAATGTGGCGTTCATTCTTGGTCTGTTTTACGCCGGTTGAGCATACAACCTCCCGGCATCAAATAACAAAATTTCGCCCGCTAACAGCGGGCACGTGTGGAGGAGCTTATGGACATCAACAAATTTACGGATAAAGCCCGCGAGGCTGTGGGGCAGGCCCAGAGCATTGCCGCTGGCATGGGGCATCAGGAGACTGATGCCGAACACCTTGCCCTTGCCCTCGTGCAGCAGGAAAAAGGCATTGTACCCCGCATTCTGGAACAGATGGGTGTGCAGCCCAAGGCCATCAGCGTTGCTATTGAGGGCGCGCT
>QKDT01000408.1 GCA_003251995.1 Desulfovibrio desulfuricans | reverse complement strand
CTGAAGGGCTTGTCTGCCTTTCGGCCTGCATCGCGGGCGAAATACCCCGCGCCATTCTTGCGGACGACATGGACAAGGCCCGCAGCCTCACGCAGGAATACGCCGACATTTACCCCGACAGATTCTACCTTGAGTTGCAGTCCAACGGCCTGCCGGAGCAGACCAAGGCCAACAACGCCCTTATTGAACTGGCGGAAACCACGGGCGTGCCGCTGGTTGCCACCAACGACTGCCACTACCTCACTGCCGACGATGCCGAAGCCCATGAAGTGCTGCTGTGCATTCAGACGCAGACCACCATGGACGACCCCAAGCGCATGCGCTTTGGCACCCATGAGCTGTTCTACAAGTCCATCGAAGAGATGGAAAAACCCTTTGCCCATGTGCCCGAAGCCTTGGCTAATACCATGCGCATTGCCGAGCAGTGCAATGTCGAGCTGGATTTCGGTCACCACTACTTTCCTGTGTACAAACTGCCGGAAGGGGCCAGCCTTGATTCCGAATTCCGGCGGCTGGCAGAAGAAGGGCTTGAAAAACGGCTGGAAAAACACCCGGACAGGGAAACGCTCGATACGCAACTCTACCGCGACCGCCTGCAATACGAGCTGCGGGTCATCCTTGAGATGGGCTTTCCCGGTTACTTCCTCATCGTGCAGGAATTCATCAACTGGGCGAAAAACCACAATGTTCCCGTTGGGCCGGGGCGTGGCTCCGCCGCCGGTTCGCTGGTGGCGTGGGCGCTGCGCATCACAAACCTTGACCCCCTCCCGTACAACCTGCTGTTTGAACGCTTTCTGAACAACGAACGCGTCTCCCTGCCCGATATCGACGTGGACTTTTGCGAACGCCGCCGCGGCGAAGTCATCAAGCACATGGTCGAAACCTACGGCGAGGGCTCGGTGGCGCAAATCACCACCTTTGGCACCATGAAGGCCAAGGGCGTTGTGCGCGACGTGGGCCGCGCCCTGGGCATGAGCTTTGCCGAAACAGACCGTATCGCCAAGCTGGTGCCAGCCGACCTTAAAATGACCATCAAAAAGGCGCTGGAGGCCGAGCCGGAGCTGGAAAACCTCTACCACTCCGACCCCAAGGTGACGCACCTGCTGGATACGGCCCGCCGCCTCGAGGGGCTGGCCCGCCACGCCTCCACACACGCCGCCGGGCTGGTGGTTTCCGACAAGCCCATGGAGGAATACCTCCCCCTCTATCAGGGCAAACGCGGCGAACTTGTGACCCAGTTTGACGGCCCCATGACGGAAAAAGCCGGGCTGGTGAAGTTTGACTTTCTTGGCCTGAAAACCATGACCCTGATTCAGGATACCCTGGACAACATCACCCTTCAGGGCCAGGAACCGCCGGATCTCGACAACCTGCCGCTTACGGATACGGAAACCTACGAGCTATACGCCCGCGGCGACACCGATGGCGTGTTTCAGGTGGAAAGTTCGGGTATGCGGCAGTATCTGCGCATGCTCAAGCCCTCGTGCTTTGAAGACGTCATCGCCATGCTGGCCCTGTACCGCCCCGGCCCTCTTGGCTCCGGCATGGTGGATGAATTCATCAAGCGCAAGCACGGGCAGGTGCCGGTGGTCTATCCACACCAGTCGCTTTCTGACTGCCTGCGCGATACGTACGGCGTTATCGTCTATCAGGAACAGGTCATGCAGATCGCCCAGATCATCGCCAGCTACACGCTTGGCGGGGCCGACCTGCTGCGACGCGCCATGGGTAAAAAGAAAGCCGAAGCCATGGCAAAAGAACGCGTCAACTTTGTTACTGGCGCGGAAAAGAATGGCATCAGCAAGGAAAAGGCCGACGAAATTTTCGACTTGATGGAAAAATTCGCCGAATACGGCTTCAACAAGTCACACTCTGCCGCCTATGCCCTTATTTCGTACTACACGGCCTACCTCAAGGTTCACTTCAAGGTCGAGTTCATGGCGGCCCTGCTCACTTCAGAAATGGGCAACCAGGACAAGCTGCTCAAGTATGTCTCGTGCTGCAAAGATATGGACATCAACGTTGTGCAGGCCTCGGTAAACCAGAGCCAGCGCGAATTTACGGCTCACGGCGGGCAGGTGGTCTTTGGCCTTGGCGGCATCAAGAACGTGGGCGACGAAGCCATACGTGAAATTGTGGAAGCACGGGCCGAAGGGGGCGAGTTTGCCTCGCTGTTTGACATGTGCTGCCGGGTGAACCTGCGCAAGGTTACCAAGCGCGTGCTTGAATCGCTCGTCAAGGGCGGCGCGTGCGACTGCTTTGGCGTACCCCGGGCAGCCATGCTGGCAGCCATTGAAATTGTGGTCGCCCGCGCGCAAAAAAAGGCCAAGGACAAAACATCCAATCAGGTTTCGCTGCTCTCCATGGCCCCGGTGGTGGAAAGCACGCCGCAGCCCGGCATTGGCCTTGACTGCCCGGAAGCTTCATTGCCCGAAATGGCGGACGACGACAAACTGCGGGCAGAGAAAGAAGCCCTGGGCTTCTTTTTGACCAGCCATCCGTTGCAGCCCTTTATCCGCGAGATTCGCCGCCTCGGTCTCACTACTCTGGAAGACGCGCGCGAACTGTTCCCCGGTGCGGAGATCCGCTGCGCGGCGCTGGTGGTCAGCGTCAAGGAAGTGCTCACCAAGTCCAAGGGAGAGCGCATGGCCTTTGTGGGCATTGAAGACCTTACTGGGCACGCGGAAGTGACGTTTTTCCCCCGTTCTTACGCCGAATGCCGCGATCTTTTGCGCTCGGAGCAACCCATCTGCCTTGTGGCGCGGCTCGACAGCCAGACAGACGCCGCCGACAACGGCGATGATGAAGAAGCCGATGAAGGGCCGCGCGAAATCAAGCTGCTGGGGCAAAGCGCCCGCTCGCTGGCAGAGGCCTGCGGCCTGAGCGACACCCCCGTATGCGTGCAGATACCGGCGCACCGCCTTGGGCGGGAAGACATGCTGGCCCTGCGCAATCTTTTGGAACAATTTCCCGGCCCGGTAGAGGCGCACGCCCAGGTTTTTCTGGATGGGCATGTGTGCATTCTGCACCTCGACAACACACTAAAAGTACGACCGGGGCCAGATCTGGATAAAGCCCTTGCCGCATGGGCTTCATAAAAGCATATGTTTCGATTTTTTCTGGTAACAGGCATTGGCCTTGCCATTATCAATGGCTGGATATCCTGGTGGCTGTGGCGTTCACTCTCTGGCGCGGGCTGGCTGCGTGTGGTGCTCAGCGCTCTTGTGCTGCTCCTTGGCGCGGCATTTCCCCTGCTCTACAAAGGGCATGGCGATACCTTTGCGCATGTGTGGCTGCTACGGGCCGGAGCCTTTTGGATGGGAGTGTCCTTCTACGCCTTTGTGTTGGTTCTGGTTGCCGACATTTGGGGCCTGGGCACCCGAATTTTTGCCTTAGAGCCACCCACAACACCCCGGTGGGGGGCTGTGCTGCTGGTATTGGGCCTGCCGTTGCTGATGGGCGTGGGCAGTTGGTTTAACGCAGCTTTTCCAGCATTACGACACAACAGCATCACCATCCGCACCCAAGGCCCAGCGCCCAGCGCCTATGTAGACAAGCCCCTGAAACTGGGCGTTATTACCGATATGCATCTGGGCCGCCTTATCACTGCCGCGCGGCTGACCAGAGCCATGCAACTGCTGGCCCCGGAACAACCGGATGCCATCCTCTATGTTGGCGATATCATTGATGACCACATCAAGCTGGATGCGGAGGCCACCGCTGCGGCCCTGGCTGTGACCCAACCGCGCCTCGGGCACTGGGCAGTGCCGGGCAATCATGAATATATTTCGGGTTCCATTGATAAGAGCCTGGATTTTCTGCGCACTGTGGGCATGAACGTACTGCGGGACCAGTGGGCCGTGGTGGACAACAGCTTTGTGCTTGCTGGCAGGGACGATCTGAGCAAACCCGGCTTTACCGGCACCCAACGTGCCAGCCTTGCAGATATTCTCTCTGACCTGCCGCAGCAATACCGCCATCTGCCCCTGGTGGTCATGGACCATCAGCCTGCCGCCATCAATGAAGCCAAGCAGGCCGGGGCAGCGCTGGAAATTTCTGGGCATGGTCACTATGGTCAGCTTTGGCCCTTCAACATAGTGGTTGAACGAAGGTATGAAAACCCACTGGGTCTGCTGACAAAAGGTAATTTCCACTCTATCGTCAGTGCAGGCACAGGTACCTGGGGGCCGCCCCTGCGCAACACTGCCCGCCCCGAAGTGCTGCTTGTCACTGTGCATTTTGCCAGTGAGGAAAGTGCCGTCCGGTAATTGCGGGATTGTTTGCTGCCAATGTAGGTTGCGGGATTGATCGTACAGGCATGGAACTGATCAACCCTCAGTGGCTGTGTCGGCCCCAGCCGAAGCACCATTGCGCAACAGGGTTCAGAACAAACCATCTTTGCCGATTGTTTTAGATGGTGCAGCGCATACGTTTAAACCGCATGCAAATCTCGCTGCCCTACGCATCAAGACAGCAGAGAAACATTGCCAGTTAGCCCCAATTTAATGTGAAAAAGCTCTAGCTGATTGACGCCGAGATCGAAGCCTGATCGACGCCCCGGAACGCCGGTTTCGGAAGGAGGCCCCGTGTTATTCTGCTCCAAGCTTGTTCGGGAACTTGTTTTTGAAGAAAGGGCCATTCAACCTTGCTGCAACACCCACAGCATCACGGTGCCGAGTTTTCCCTTTGCGGGCGGCGCGGTGGATATGGAGGCATACACCCGGCACGTTGCCGCCATCGCGCAAGAAATACAGAAGCAAGCCCCGCAGGTCTGCGCAGGCTGCCCCGATCTGGTTCCCATCACCCACTCTGTCTGCGTGCCTGAGCTGCGTTTTGCCGTTCTTTCGCTGAACCACCACAGGCACATCTGCAACTGCCGATGTGTTTACTGTGATCTGTGGAAGCCGGGCCAACACCCGCGCCCA
>QKDT01000251.1 GCA_003251995.1 Desulfovibrio desulfuricans | reverse complement strand
GACTCAACAGACAATTCACTGATGTAAGAAACCGAAGGGCCTTTTCAAGCCCTTCGGTTTCTTTAGTTATTTTTCAGTGTCTTCCCCGCCCTTGGCCTCAGCCTTGGCTTTTTTTACGCGCGGGGTTCCGGTGCGGTGTACCACAAACTTGCTGATGGAAGGTTTGCGGTGAACAGGTGCCTGGTGCAGACATTTTGTTGGGCATTTTTCCACACAAGCCGCGCAATACACGCACAGGAAGGGATCATAATTCCACTTCCCAGCTTTGGCATCCACGGTGATGGCGTCTGTGGGGCATACTCTTGCGCATGAATTGCAGAATATGCACTTTTCAATCTCGTTGGTGATAACACCGCGATACGCGGGGAAGGGTTCGCGCTCTTCCAGAGGATACAGCCGCGTGGCTGGCTTGCCCGAAAGATTACGCAGCACGTTTGGAAGCATATACATGGGCTACCTCTCTGTGCAGGAGATGCACGGGTCGATACTCAGCACGATAACCGGCACGTCGGGCAGTTTGCAGCCCGGCAACATGTGCAGCAGGGGCGGCACGTTGGCAAAGGTAGGCGTGCGCACGCGCATGCGTTCCAGATTCTTGGTGCCGTTGGCCCGTATGTAGTAGAACAGCTCACCACGCGGTTGTTCAACGCGGAAGATGGACTCGCCCTCGGGGTTGCCTGTCACCTTAACGGTCAGCTCGCTTTCCGGCAGCCGGTTAAGGGCCTCGCGGATAAGCTCAATGGAGTGCAGCACTTCATAGAAGCGAACCTTGGAGCGGGCGTAGCAGTCGCCGTCGTTTTCAACCACGGGAATGAAGTTGAGATCCTTGTAGGCGGCGTAGCCGTGCATGCGTTCGTCAATCTCCCAGCCGCTGCCACGCAGGGTTGGGCCGGCTGCGCCAAGCAGACGGGCATCGTCCTTGCTGAGGATGCCGATGCCACGCGTGCGTTCCTGCACGGTGTAGTCGTCAAGCATGGTACGGGTAAGCTCGCGCATGCCCTTTTCCAGCTCATCCAGGCGACCATGCATCCAACGGATCTGATCGGGGCTGAGGTCGCG
The DNA here is from genome assembly GCA_003251995.1 of Desulfovibrio desulfuricans. Classification (GTDB taxonomy): domain Bacteria; phylum Desulfobacterota; class Desulfovibrionia; order Desulfovibrionales; family Desulfovibrionaceae; genus Desulfovibrio; species Desulfovibrio desulfuricans_B. Next base: position 3,866 of record QKDT01000251.1, on the reverse strand, counting down.
GCGCACGCCGCCAACCACATTGACCGACAGAATAACGCGATTACCAGCCGTGGCTTCGCAGATATCCATGACATGCTCACGAATACGCCAGAACTGCTGGAACACGCTTTCAAAGCCAAACGAATCGGCAAACAGGCCGAGCCACAGCATGTGGGAATGTATCCGGTGCAGTTCAGACCAGATCACCCGCAAAAACTGTGCGCGCGGCGGCGCTGTAATGCCCATCATGTCTTCTATGGCGTTGCAGTAGCAGTTGGCATGGATGCATGAGCAGATGCCGCAGATGCGCTCGACCACAAAGACCATCTGATTGTAGTCCTTAAGCCGCACAAGGCTTTCGAGCCCGCGATGGACAAAACCAAGCTGAGGCACGGCCCCGACCACGGTTTCATCTTCCACCACAAACTTGATGTGCAGCGGTTCGGGCAGCACAGGATGCTGCGGCCCGAAAGGAATCACGGTTGTGCGGTTGCTCATGCCTTCTCTCCTTTAGCCGTGTCATCCTTGCCAGCCTCGGCCTTGGCGGCGGGCCGGCGAACCGTGGTCATGGTAAAGTACGGCGCGTGCGTGACTTCGCCCTCCAGATACATGGCCCCCTCGTAATCAAGGGGCAGACCAGCAAAGCGCACACCAAACTGATCCTGCGTTTCGTTCTCGATGAGTACGGCGCAGAAGTATACAGGCGTGATACTTGGGATAGGGTCGTTCTTGTTCACATCCATGCGCAGATGCACCATCCCCTTGGCGTTGGTGGGCTCCCACACGCACAGCTCGGCGTTGTGGCGCAGGTCGGACATGGTAAGGTTTACATCAAAATGATAAAAAAGCCGCAGCGTGTTTTCATCCATGACGGTCTGCGACATGGTCACAAAACGATATTTGGCGTTTGCAAGATGCTGCACTTCTGAGAGCAGCGTTTGCGGCGTCACTTCCTTGGCTTCAAAAAACATGGCTCTATCCTTTCCGGGTTAACCCGCGTTTTGCTGTGGCTTTTCGGGGGCTTCTTCCGGCGTGGCCTCGGCCTGCGGCGTCATGTCGGGGGTGCCGTCTTCGTCGCCCGGCATGTAGGTGGGCACAGGCTCGGGGCCAAGGCCCATCTTGGCTTTAAGCACGCCAAGCGCCTGCACCACGCCATCTATGATGGCCTCGGGTTTGGGCGGGCATCCAGGCACGAACACGTCAACAGGAATGATGGTGTGCGCGCCGTTAAGCACATTATAGGTATCCTTGAACACGCCCCCGGAAAGGTTGCAGGCCCCGATGGAAACCACGGCCTTGGGCGAAGGCATCTGTTCGTATATCTGCTTGAGCACATGTTGATTGCGGTGGTTCACCGTGCCGGTGACCAGCAGCACGTCGGCGTGCTTGGGGTTGCCAGCGTTTACCACACCAAAACGTTCTACGTCATACATGGGCGTCAGGCAGGCCAGCACCTCGATGTCGCAGCCGTTGCAGGAACCGCAGTCAAAATGAACTATCCACGGAGACTTCAGGCGACTCCGCTTGATCATATTGTCGACGAAACCCATATTCCGGCCTCCTTACGCCACGTACAGCCATAAAAGATTAACCAGGGCCAGGCCCATGCCGAGCAGCAGAGACTTCTTTTGCACCATCCATTGCCACGTCAAACGGGCGGTGATGTTGTCGATGAGAATTTCTGTGAACAGCGAGGCACCTACAAGCACTGCCATTCCCACAAAGCTGGTGTGCCAGAACATGGCGCACAACCCAAGAATAAGCACGAGGTCGAACCAGTGGGCAATTTCGATCAGCGCAAGGTACGGGCCGGAATATTCGGTCTGCACGCCGCGCACCAGTTCCTGATGCCCGTGATGGCTGGCTGCGATATCAAAGGGCGACTTGCGCAGCTTGATGGTCAGGGCATAGCCCAGCGCCAGGAACAGCAGGGGCATTTTGAGCAGCAGGGGCTGATCAAGCTGGAACACCGCCGCGATGGAAAATGACCCCGTACACATGGCAAAGCCCACAAACACCAGGATCAAAATGGGCTCATAGGCCAGCATGAGCAGCAGCTCACGTTGCGCGCCCACGTTGCTGTAGGGCGATGGCACGCATACGGCGCCCACCACCTGAAACACTGCGCCCACGGTGAGCACAAAGAACAGCAACAGCAGATCCCCGCCCATAAAGAAAATCAGCAGGGCAAGGGCCGAAGAAATCAAGGTTACATACGCACTGAATACCAGCCAGGCGTTGGTTACCTGGGGCTGTTTGCCCAGCAGTTTGAAGATATCGTAAAAAGGCTGGAGCAGTGGCGGCCCAATGCGCGACTGAAGGCGCGCCGTGATCCGGCGATCCACACCGGTAAGCAGGCCGCCCACCAGGGGCGACAGGATCAACCCGCCGATAGCGCTGAAGATGGTGAGCATTACAGCAGACCTCCTACCAGAACGACCAGGAATGCGGTGGAAATGATGTCGATGGCCCGCGTGATCGTGCTTTCGCCAAAATACTGGCTGAGATAGAAGTTGGACACACGCACAGGCTCAAACACATTCATGGGCCCCTTGAAGCCCACCACGCCGTCCTTTTCTGCCGTCAAACCTGAAAAATACGGTTGAGCATGGGCAGAATCGGGGGTTCTGCGGGCCTCACGCCAGGCAAACCACACACCCAGACCCAGCAATATGAACAGGAAGTAGATCCAGACATAGCCTTCTGCGCCGGTCAGATTGGCTCCGGGAATAAATCCCTCAATCTGGAGGTTGAATCGCGTATACACGCCCGATACAGAAGGTTCCACAAAGGTCTTCAACACCATGGGCGAAATGAACGAAAACACCACGGCAAGCCCGCACAGCGAGCGCAGGGCAAACATGACCGAAGGCTTGGGGTTACCGTGCGCCGCGCGCTCGTGCATCTTGGAAGATGAGACCAGCACACCGGCCCACCGCGCCCAAAACAGCACGGTAAAGGCCGATCCAAGCGCCACAAAGAAAACGATGGGCGTCATGGCCTGGGTGGCCCGGGCAATGGCTTCAATTGCCATCCACTTACCGATGAGCATGCCAAAGGGCGGCAGCATCATGGTGAAGATGCCTATTACCGTGATAATGGCGGTGCGGGGCATAATGCCATACAGGCCACGCATATCTTCGATATCACGCGAGCCGATGCGTTGTTCAATGGCGCCCACGCACATGAACAACAGCCCCTTGGATACGGAATGGTAGATGATGATGGTTGTTGCCGCCATCATGGATGCCGCAGTGTTTATACCCACGCAGGCGATGATAAGGCCAAGGTTTGCAATCGTAGAGTAAGCCAAAACCTTTTTTGCATTACTTTGGCTGACTGCAAGAATGCATGTAGCCACAAAGGTAAATGCGCCAAACAGGGCCACAATGGTGGACATGGTGGTTCCTGCAAAGGCAGGCGCCATACGCAACAGCAGGTAGGTACCCGCTTTAACCATGGTAGCCGAGTGCAGCAGGGCCGAGACGGGCGTTGGCGCAACCATTGCGCCGCACAGCCAGCTTTCAAAAGGCACCTGAGCCGACTTGGTAAAGGCCGCCAGGCAAAAGAACGCAAAGGGCATGAGGATTGCCGTGTTCTTCACATCCATGGAGGTCATCTTTTGCAGTACAAGCTCGGTAGAAAGCGTGCCAAGGCTCTTTTGGATAAACAGCATGGCAGAAACAAAGGCCAGGCCGCCGAGCACGTTCATCCACAGGGCGCGCTGCGCATTGGCGTTGGCCTCGTCTGTCTGATCGTGCCCTATGAGCATGAAGGAACACAGCGTTGTGATTTCCCAGAACAGGAACATCCATGAAAGGTTGTTGCAAAGCACCAGACCGTTCATTGCTCCAAGGAAGCAGAAAATGATGGCAAAAAATCTGGGC
>QKDT01000270.1 GCA_003251995.1 Desulfovibrio desulfuricans | reverse complement strand
CACTTCAGCCAACACGTCCTGGGTCAGATCCATGGACTGATCGGCGTAAAGCACGCCACCAGCGGTAACGTCAACCACAAAGTTGAAACCCTTGGCGCGGGCAACTTCATAGGTGGCACTGAAAACCAGGGTAACCATGTCCTGGCGAAGCTTCACTTCTTCCTGCTCAACCTTGCGCAGGAAGTTGCGGGTCTTCTGGTCCAGATCCTGCTTGGAGCGGATGAAGTCCAGTTTCTTTTCTTCGCTGGCCTTGGGGTTTTTCAGGGCATCGGCCTTTTTCTTCAGCGCTTCGCCCTGCTTTTCAAGTTCGCCACGTTCTTTGCCGAACTTGCTTTCCATTGTTGTTTTGGCGGCCTGGGCGGGGACGCTCTGCGTCGCCACGGTCTGCATGTCAACAACACCGATTTTGGCTGCGGGAACGGCGCTGCCGTCAGCAGCATAGACTTGCCCGGCAAGCAACAAGCCAACCGCAACAGCCGTCATCAAAACCTTGCGCATGAAAGTTCTCCTTCCCCAATGCTGATTTGTTATGTCGTCCTTGCGGAACTGGGATGACCCGCGCGCCGTAAGAGAAGATGCCACTGCTGTTTACAACTGCGCAATACATTTGGCAAAGCAGTGCTAATTAGCTGACGAGCCCCAAAAAACAGTTGTTTGCTATACTATTGTGCGGGGACACGTAGTTGAAATTACCCGCATCACATAGCACCAGCGCTTTCTTGCGTCAAGGAATTCTGGACAGTCCTACGTTTAAGAAGTCTGTCCTTGTAGGCAAGAATGCCCTCAGCCAGTCCTTCAGCAACTGTCATGCGGTATTTGGGCGAGAGAAGCCGGGATGCTTCCTGTTGATTGGTGCAATAGCCTATTTCAACAAGTACTGCGGGCATTTGAGCGCCAAGCAGCACGATAAAAGGCGCAGATTTGATGCCGTTATCCTTTGTATCAAATTGCCGACGCTTAAGGCGGAACTGTGAAAGCCGCTGAATATCTTGCGCCAGGTGGCGTGATTCATCAACCCTTGCATTGAGCATCACATCCGCAAGCATTTTTTGCATATCCCCAAGCCTATGGTCGCCGTCGGCATTTTCAAGCGTAGCCAACCGCGCAGCTTCAGGATTACTCGCAATATCAAGGTAATAGGTTTCAAATCCCTGAACAGAGGAATCTTCGTTGGCATTAACATGAATGGAAACAAAAAGATCCGCTCCAGCCGCATTAGCCATGGTGGTGCGCTGTTGCAGCGATACGTATTTATCCCCGGTGCGGCTGTAAACCACATCCAGCCCGTTTGCCTCGAGCAGACGGCCTAAGGTCAAGGCAACGTCCAAGGATATAACGCGTTCCAGCACGCCCTTGTGATTGGTGCCGGGATCGCGGCCACCGTGACCAGCGTCAATAAAGACCGTACGCACGGTGAGGCCGAGCTGGCGCGCCATGTCGCGCACGAGGCTTGGTGCTGGCGGCGTGGAGGTTGAATTGGTTGTGCCCTGGCTGGCGGGGCTTGAAGCCTCGGGCTGTGCCTCGGCAAATCCGGCGCGCCCGTTGGTAACCGGCGGCAACTGTGCAGAGCCGCCCGCCACACGCAAAATAATGCGGCAAGGGTTGGTTTCTGTGTGGGCGTCAAAACGGCGCGCATCCTGAAAGTTAAACTGAAGCACTGCCGTGCCGTCCTTACCATCGCTGACCGTCATGCCTTTGAAAAGGCTTCCGCGAATGTTCACACCTTTGCGGATGTCTTTTTCTACTGTTGCGTTAGCCAGTGATAAAGAAAGGGATGCCTGCGCTTTCCTTTTTTTGCCGCGAACACCGCCATTGTTCAGCTTTGCCGTATAACGGGCGGGGGCGGAGAGTTCAAGAACGATCTCAACGCTATCCTTGCTCAGCGATGTCCACGTAAGCGCCTGCACAACAGGGGGGACAGGCTTGCTTTCCGCTACCACGGTTGTTGGCGTTGCTGGCGCACCTGTGAGGCGGCTGCGCAGAGTCTGCGCCTCAGCCATCATATCGCCGCCAGAGTACAGCGCCTGGATCGCATCAAGCAACTCCAGGGCCTCACCCGTTTGGTTGAGGTGGTCGGCGTCAATGTAGGCGGCGCGCAGCAAAGAGTCGTCAGCCAGCGCGCTCTTGGGAAATTCCTGCGCAAGGTTTAGATAAAGATCGCGCGCCTGACGGTATTCATCCGCCATGTGTGAGCAGTCTGAAAGCGCCTCTTGACTGGCAGCCGCGCGAAATAACGCCCCAGGTGAAATCGCCCAGTCTTTACGGCTGGTGTAGATGCGCAAAAATTCAGATGTAAGTTCTTCCCAGGGTTGCCGCCAGCATGAGCGAACCTTGTCAGTGCGCAGGGCCTCCATTTTGGCCTTGGCTTCACGATATCGGGGCAGAAGCTCCGACTGGGACAGGGATTTTAGGGCTGTCACCTTGGCAATTTGCGCTGGGGCGGTATCGCCATTGGCAATGGAAGCGGCTTGGGGCGCGTCGCTGGTTGATGGTGGGGAGGTACCTTTTGCTAGAGCCGTGTCGTCCTTAGGCTCTTTGCCGTCAGTGCTGGATACCTGGCGCGCCTCTGGCGCAGTACGCCCGTTGGCAGCGGCCTGAAGGGTTTTTTCAAGGGCAAGTGCTTCACCAAGCATGTCACCCTTGGGGTATTGGGCCTTGATGCGCTCAAGCAGAGCCAGTGCGCCCTTGTCGTCCTTAAGCCAGGCCGCGCGCAGTTTAGCGGCACGAAAGAGTGCGTCGTCAGCCAGGCGGCTGTCCGCATGGCGTTGGGCTACAGATTCGTAGCACTCAATAGCCTTGCGGGCATCTGCCTTGGCAAAGGAGCGGCGCGCCAGTTCCTCCAGACTTTCCGCAGCGCGGAACAATGCCGCCGGGCGGTTGGGCCAGCCTGGGTCTGCATCGTAGATGGCGCGAAATTCTGCCGCCAGGTTTTCCCACGGTTCACGCTGACCAGAGCGTTTTTCATCCTGCCGCAAGGTTTCAATGCTCGCCTTGGCGAGATCATAGCGTTTGCCAGTAGGGGGCAGTGACGTATAGCCCGAGTCGTAAAAACAAACGACCATGAGGCACAGGGCAACAAGAAAGGCCAGAGGAGGAACAAGCCTGCGCATCTGGTTGTTGCTTACTGGTTCGGAAGCCTTGGGCTGGGCTTTTTTTCCGGCCACGGTTTTTCCTTTTGCCATGATGGTGTCGAATCTTTGACTATAAAATGTTTACGTGTTGATGATTAGCATATTGTATGCCACTAGGCCAAATTTGGCAAAGCAGGCCGTTTGCCCCAGTTTTGGGGCTGTGCAGGCAGAAACGGCAGCGCGCCGGACACACAGCAAACTGTGCATCCGGCGCGCCGAATCTTTGCCGCAAAAGCGGCTTAAGCCTTATGCTCTAGAAGAACTTGCCCATGCTGAATTCAATGCGACCGGATTCACGTTCCTTGTCGTAGTCCTGAACCAGCGGGTAACCATAGGCGATACGCAGATCGCCCATGGGGGAGCGCCAGCGCAACTCAAGGCCCGTGGAGCAGACAATGTATTTGTCGAGTTCGCTGCCCATGGTTTTGCTGTCGATGTTGTAACCGGCATCAAAGAAGGGAACCAATGCAAGGCCCAATTCTTTCTGGAAGGTCCAGATGTATTCAACGTTGGCAACGCCCATGCGGTCACCACCGATCTGGTCGCCGCCGTACTTATAGTCGCGGGGCGAAAGGTCAGAGTATGAATAACCGCGGATGGTATCCATGCCGCCAACCCAGAAGCGTTCAAACACAGGCACCTTGGAGTCGCTGTTCTCGAACACGCTGCCCAGGCGACCACGAATGTGGAAGGTGTTTTGCGGGTTAACGGACCAGAAACCCTGCCAGTCAGCAACCGTCTTGATGAAGTTGTCCGTACCGCCCAGGCCGCCGCCGCCGTATTCAGCCCACAGGCGGGCAATGGTACCACGGGTGGGGCGTTCTTTGGCGTCCGTGGTGTCACGCAGGATGCGACCAGAGACGGCGCTTGTCCAGTTGGTGCCCTTGTAGTCGCGGATATAGGGCGAAGCATCGTCATCAACGTCGGAGAGGACGTAGCGTTCAAGACGGTAGCCACCGCCAACGCTGGTGTATTCGCCAATGGGGTACGAAAGGCGGATGGTGTCGCCCACGGTATCCTTGGTGAAGTTATCCCAGTAATCATGCGTATAGTAGATGTCATTGCCGATGGAGAGGTCGGTATCGTACAGGCGCGGGTTGGTGAAAGACAACACGCCCGATGTACGGCGCCAGGAGAAGAAGCCCTGCAATGACAGCGAGTAGCCGCGACCAAAGAGGTTGCGCTCCATGATAGAACCGGAGACACCCACGCTGTAGTAGCTGGAGTAACCGACACCAGCCATGACGGCGCCAGTATTGCCTTCCTTGACCTTGACCTTGAGATCGACTTCATCTTCCTTGTCAGTGGGGATCAGCTCCATATCCACGGCAGAGAAGTAGTGCAGGCGGTTCAGGCGTTCGTTGGAGCGGCGCAGCTTTGCGCCTTCATACATATCGCCGTCGCCCAAGCGCATTTCGCGCAGAATGACGTTGTCGCGGGTCTTGGTGTTGCCCTCAACAGACAAGCGGCGAATAAACACCTTTTGCTTTTTGTTGATGACATAGCCTACGTCCACCTGATCGCTGCCGTCATCGGCTTTGACAACCTTGGTGTCAACTTCGGCAAAGGCGTAGCCGTAGTCGGAGTAGTAGTCGGTCAGGCGCTTGGAGTCTTCCTGCATGACGGTGAGCGAGAAGTATTTGTCTGACTCTTTCCAGTCATCCATCTTTACAACTTCAAGCATCTTGTCTTCGCTGTCGATAACATCGCCGGCAAAAACCACGTCACGCACCGTGTAGCGCGGGCCTTCGTGTACGTTAAAGGTAATGTAGATACCGTCGTCGCGGTAATCAACAGTGGGCGCAGCCACCTGAATG
>QKDT01000052.1 GCA_003251995.1 Desulfovibrio desulfuricans | reverse complement strand
GGCTCAGGGCAAGGCCCAGCTTGAGGCTTTGGCAAATAATGTCCTGCATTCGTTGAATCGCTGTTTTTATGTTGAGGACTATTCCATATATCTCAGCGCGAGTATTGGTATCGCCTGCTATCCTGGCGACGGGGACACGGTTGAGGCTCTGATGCAAAGCGCTGATCTTGCCATGTACAGGGCTAAGGCCAAGGGCAAGAATATGTATATATTCTTCACCGAAGACCTTACTGTGGCCGCCAATGATCGCATGGCTTTGGAGACATCCCTTTTTCGCGCCATGGATGGAGCCTCTTTTGATGTTCACTTCCAACCCAAGATCAACATTGTGAGCGGCACTGTCGCAGGTTGCGAAGCCCTGGTTCGTTGGAAGCGCCCGGACGGGGAGTGGGTCCCCCCTTCGGTGTTCATTCCGCTGGCGGAAGAAACTGGGCTTGTGCGCCGGCTCGACCTGTTTGTGCTGCGCAAGGCCTGCAGGCAGCAACGGGCCTGGCGCGAGCAGGGCCTCGGGAACATCTCGATTGCTGTAAACATGTCTGGGCGCAGCATCATCAACGAAACTTTTGTGGATGACGTGATGGACGTGCTGGAGCGGGAAGGCGCGTACCCTGAGCATATAGGGATAGAAATCACCGAAACAGCCTTTATGTCCAATATGTCAGAAGCCTCGCGGGCCATAGCGGCCCTGAGCGAGCAAGGTGTGAAGATATATTTGGATGACTTTGGTACGGGATATTCTTCGCTGTATTATCTGCACACCATGCCCATCGCCAGTCTGAAAATCGACAAGTCGTTCATTGATGGCATCAATGCGCCGTTCAATGCTTCAAATGAGCTTGTACGCACTGTTTTGACACTTGCCTCAGGGCTTGGCATGTCTACCGTTGCCGAAGGCGTTGAAACCGTGGAACAGTTGGAATTTCTTGCAGAAAACGGTTGCAGTATCATCCAGGGCCATATCTTTTCTCAAGCTCTGAGTGGCAGCGAGTTTGCGAACTATCTTCAAAACGCCTCCGAGCGCATTGCGGCTGTGAGGGCCTGACTGGATAGTGTTGTGCTTTGCCAGCAAAAAGCCCCGTGAGAAATCACGGGGCTTTTTGCGTGTGCGTTTCAAAGGCTGTAACGGGCTAGCGCGCTCCCTTGGGAAACAGCACCACGCCAACGGTTTTAAAGACAATGTTGATATCCAGCAGAATGGACATGTTTTTGATGTAATAGAGGTCGTATTCCAGCTTGCGGCGGGCGTCATCCTCTGAAGCGCCGTAAGGATAGCACACTTGCGCCCAGCCGGTGAGGCCGGGTTTAACCGTATGCCGCAAGCTGTAGTAGGGTATGGTTTCCTTAAGTTTGGTCACAAAGGCCATGCGTTCGGGGCGCGGGCCGATAAAGCTCATGTCGCCCTTCAGGATGTTCCAGATCTGGGGCAGTTCGTCTATGCGAACCTTACGGATGAACTTGCCAAATCTGGTCACGCGCGCGTCATGGGCGCTGGCCCACACGGCACCGTTTTTTTCCGCGTCTGCACGCATGGAGCGGAACTTGTAAACCGTAAATTCTTTTTCAAAAAGGCCGACTCTGTCCTGCTTGTAGATGACCGGGCCGGGCGATTCCAGCCGCACAACAAGTGCAGTCAGCAGCATGATGGGTGCTGCGGGAATAAGCAGCAGCAACGAAATCAGCACATCTAGCGCGCGCTTGAGCCTGCGTAGCGAACCGCGCGTGTTCAGCGAAAAACCCTCGGTCTGCAACAGCCATTCGTCGTTTATTTGCGAGAGCGGCAGGCGTTGCACCACATGCTCGTAAAAACTGCGGATGTCCACCACCATGCTGCCGCGCAGTTTTGCTTCCAGCAGGTCGTAGGCAATCTCATCGTCTATGGGCGCGTCTGGCAGCAGCAGGATCATGGTTGCCTGTTTTTCTTTGGCGATGTCCAGAGTCATAAATGGCGCGCCAAGGCAAGGCCCGGCATCAGGCCCTTGATCGCGTTCGCCCACATAGCCAAGAATTTCAGCCTTGGGCAATCCCTCTGCCAGCAATTGCCGCACCTTGCCTGCACGGTCAACGCCTACCAGCAATATGCGCAGCGGGTGGGTGAGCTTTTCGGCATTAAAGCGGTAAATCCAGCGCCAGCCCAGTGAAAAGGCCAGCGAAAGCAGAAAAAGCATTGCCACGGTTTCGCGGTCAAAACGCCAGTGCTGAAAGGCGTAAGAAGCGGTAGCGGAAGAAACAATGCCCAGGAGGCAGGCCACCAGCACCCGGCCCACGGTTTCTTTAAAATCCTCGTTGCCCACGCTGTAGGCATCAAGGATGTAGAAAAAGAGCATGTAGAAAAAAATGGTAAAGAGCGTGGCGCCCGTGTAGTCGTGAAAAATGCTCAGATCGGATTCGACCGTCAGAAAGCCGGTAATGCTAAGAGCCAGCAGAATGCAGACCAGATCCAGCATCTGCAACAGGGCCATGCGGTATGTGCTTATCATAGGGTATCCTCAGTGGTGGGTACGCGCATGTCTTCAAGAATGCGGGCAGCCACTTTTTCGGCGTCAAATTCACTCAGGGCCAGTTCTCGACCGGCCTGTCCCATGCGGGCGATGTCTTCAGGGCTGGTGATAAAGGCTTCCATGGCGCTTGCCAGCGCCTGCGGGTCACGTACCGGCACAAGATAGCCGTTGACGCCGTTGCGTACAACCTCGCGGCAGCCCGGTGCGTCTGTAACAACTGCGGGCCGACCCATGCTCATACCTTCCATGATTGAAGTCGGCGTGCCTTCGCGCCACGAGGGCAGCACAAGCACATGGGCAGCAGCCACATAGGGGCGCACATCGCGGGTTTCACCCAAATACTCAATGCAGCCCTGTTGCTGCCATGCGTTCACCTGCTCCATACTCACGCTGCCAAGGCCTTTTTCTGGCGGGCCAAGCACCTGAAAGCGGGCAGCCGGGTACCGGGCTTTGAGCAGACGAGCCGCTTCGGCATATTCCGGCAGACCTTTTGCCTCCAGCAAGCGTGCCACCAGCAAAAATACGGGCGCGCCGTCCAGGTGCCCCTCGGCGGAATAGTCGGGAAGGGGGCTCAGGGCAAAACGCTGGGTATCCACCCCCGTGCCGCGTGCTGTAAGCACACGGGCATTGCGCCCAAGAATGCCCGACTGGCGAAAAACTCAAATATCGTCCTGATTCTGAAAAAAAACGCCTTCAGCACCAGAAAGCGCCACCCGATAGAGCAACCGCCCCAGACGGTTGACGCATTTTTTAAGAAAGGTATCTGCCTCAAAGGCATATCCAAGGCCCGTTATGGTGGCGTACACATGGGGCACGCCTGCGGCCCTGGCAGCCATGCAACCGTAGATCACTGGCTTGATGGTGGACGCAAAAAGCAGATCTGGCTTTTCATCCTTGAAAAGACTGAACAACTCCCGCGTGGTGCGTAGGTCGCTCATGGGGTTGAGGCCTTTTCTGTCCAGCGCATAGTGGCACATGCGCGCGCCTTGAGCTGCCAGCGCGGCTTCCGCATCGGCATCGCCTGGCGGGGCGCAGCAAACTACCTCATGACCGGCCTTACGCATGTGCCGGATCAGTACGCTCCAGAAGTTGCTCATGGCTTTGGCCTGGTTGCCCAGAACAATAATCTTCATGCTCGGCGCTCTCCCTTGTTCGGCGCTAGCCCTGCGGGCTTGTGTTGCATGGGCAAGCCTATAGCATTCCAACTGTGTTATGAAAAGGGGAGTGACTTTTGCGTATATAGGCAGGGCAGGGCTGGCAGCTTTACAGTCGTGCGGCTACGGGGTAAAAGCATAACGGTTTTTGCTGCCGGGCAATGAGCCCTGGCGCAGGCCGAAATCTGAAAACAGGACGCAAAAATGAGCGCGTATTCCGAACTTGCCAAATCCATGACCGCCCAGCCGTCGCGTTGGCTTATCACCGGCGTTGCGGGCTTTATTGGCTCCAACTTGTTGGAACATCTGCTGAAATTGGGGCAGACCGTGGTTGGTCTCGACAACTTTCTTACCGGCTACCAGAAGAATCTGGACATGGTGCGCGACATCGTGGGCCCGGAAGCCTGGAGCCGCTTTACCTTCATCGAAGGTGATATCCGCGATATCGATACCTGCCGCGCTGCCTGCGAAGGTGTGCAGCACGTTCTGCACGAAGCCGCCCTTGGCTCCGTGCCGCGTTCCATCGACGATCCCTTGCTGTCCAATAGCTGCAATATCACGGGCTACCTGCACATGCTTGTTGCAGCGCGTGATGCGGGCGTTAAAAGCTTTGTGTACGCTGCCTCTTCCTCCACATACGGCGATTCGCCCGAGCTGCCCAAGGTGGAAGACAAGATCGGCAGCCCGCTTTCTCCCTATGCCGTCACCAAGTATGTGGACGAGTTGTATGCGGACGTGTTCCACCGCTGCTACGGATTTTCCAGCGTTGGCCTGCGCTATTTCAACGTGTTTGGTCAGCGTCAGGACCCTTACGGCGCTTACGCGGCTGTTATCCCCCAGTGGTTTGCCAGCCTGATCAAGCAGGAAACCGTTTTTGTGAACGGTGATGGCGAAACCAGCCGCGACTTCTGCTATATTGATAATGTTGTGCAGGCCAACCTGCTTGCCAGCTTTGCTCAGGGCGAAGCCACCAACAAGATTTACAACGTGGCCTTTGGGCAGCGCACTACCCTTAATGAGCTGTTTGACCTCATCAAGGAAGAAGTGGCCCGTCACAAGCCTGAGGTCATGGGCGCCCAGTGCGTTCACCGCGACTTCCGCGCTGGCGACGTGCGGCACTCTCTTGCCGACATCAGCCGTGCCAAAAACCTGCTGGGTTATGACCCGCAGTTTGACGTGCGCCAGGGCCTGCGCCTTGCGGGCGACTGGTACGCTGCCAATCTGTAAGCAGACGGCTGCTACCCCTGGTATGTAAAAACCCCGCGAAAGCGGGGTTTTTTGCTGCATAAAGCAAGCAAT
>QKDT01000307.1 GCA_003251995.1 Desulfovibrio desulfuricans | reverse complement strand
CGATTGTTGGTCTCCCAACATCCCACACTGAGCATATGGAACAAATAGCGAAAGAATACAGCAACTTCCTCATGCTTGAACGTCTGCGACCTGTTGACCACGCAAAGTTGAAAAAAAATATTCACACCATCTTGTTCAACTTGTGGCTCCACAAAAATGCTGAAAGTTTTGGTGTAGACTTATACTTTCACGGCGGCCTAGCCTCACATGGCAAATCACGGGAGTAACCATGCCCACCGGCACAACGCCTGAAACGCCTGCAATTTTCATCGACATTGACTGGAAAAAGCCGCTTGTGACCCTAACGCGGGATGAAGTGGATAGGCTTAAGCTGCGCATATGGCTTGACAATGCGATAATTGACGCACAGATCATCAGCAATGCCGCCAACGCAAATGCCATAGCGCAAAAGTGAGGAACGATCATGCCCACAGACCAAGAATTAAAGCAACAGCTTGCATTAGCGCTGGACGCAACTTTAGAGCCGATGCACGAACTTGAACGACGCGGCTATACGGTGGGAATATTTCCTACAACGTTGCGCACTGTGGACGGTGAACAGCCGGACGGCACGCTCAAGACGACCATTTTCAATTTGAAGGTGTTCGAGCAAATTACAGAGGAACTTTAGTCATGGTCACAGAATCTCAACTTGGCTCCGCAGTTGATGCCACGATTCGACGCATGATTAAGCAGACTATGCAAAATATTGATGATGTACTTTCCGGCGTTGATTTTAAAGGCACTACTTATTACGGAACATCCCCTGCAAACGCCATTTGTGGGGATTCTGGTGGCATACTATCCGCAAATGAGCACATTTTGACAAAACGCAAAAAAGAGGAACAGCCATGCGCGCCGACAACTCCACATATATGCCTATCATATACGTTAAGGCGTCCGAACTTTTAGAACCTGATGGACAAGAAGAATTTGACAGGCTGTGGGAATCGCTGCACACGGCACAACAGTCCAACAATGTGCAGCGTGATGCGCTAGGTCAGTCGTGTGTAGTCGCGCCGGTGGTCAACGTGGGTGGGGTGATGGGAGAGGTTGTAAAAAAGGCTACGCGCAGGGTTGCCCGCGATATAGTCAAAGAACAATGCGCGTATGAATTAAATCTTCTAGCAGCTACCGAATTTTTCGCCATGGAGATAAAAAGAAGGCCATAGCCTACGTAGATGGACTTGTCGACCAGATGCTTGATGAAGGGATGAAGTCTATCTGCAAAAAGTAGTCCTACAGCTTCTTCCCCTGCCCATCGTACCCCAATTCTTCCAGCGTGTACGGCAGCCCTGTTTTCTTGTCCCACAGATCATTCCACTTCACCGCGCCTGATTCCAGCAGCTTGCCGCGCACCGGGCCAATGCTCGTTCTCGCCCTCTGCGCAGGGCTGAGTGACGCCCACCACCCGCTGAAATTTTCTGTTGTCTGCCCGAACTCCTCAATCTTGCGTCCCCCCGTGCCTATGGCCCCAGGTTCGCGGATAGTCCATGGCCGGGCTACGGATTCCAGATCGTCAATGTCAATGCCGAAATCGCGCCAAGTCTTTGTTACCAATGTATAAATTCCACGACAACCTACATGCGCGGGGAGGCGCGGGCGCGCCTCATTCAGCCCGTACTCGCTTCCATCTGCCAGCGCGCAAATCCGACAACAACGTGCATCCAGCGTTTCAACCCGCCGATACCCCTTGATTATGTCGCTGTTGGCCTGCGCTACTGCTTCCATGGCTTGTACGTTTGCCGTCTGCGTGTAGGTGCGTGTGAGCATGACGGCCTCTTGCTGCGTGATAGCAAACCCATCATCTATCGCTGCCTGTAGCACGTCCTGCACCATGGCCCGCGTTCCCTTGCCCTCAAGCCCCCCGCGCTGTATGGCGGTTATCAGCGAGTCGTTGACGCCATTTGCAAACGCTTTTCCCACCCAATCCGACAATACAGTACCGTCCTGCAAGGGCGTGCGCTTAAACCATGCCTGCAACTGCTCCGTGGTCAGTCCCACTGTTTTGACCGCACTCGCTTTGCCGTCAAATGAGAGCATTGCATTGTACGTTGCCAGTGAGGCCGTGGCTGCCGTAATGCTTGACTGTGTGATGGTGGTAAGGACCTGCGCCTGCGCGCCAGCCATGACCTCGCTAATCCACGCATTGACCTGTTGCAGCCGCGCCTGGTTCCAATCGGTAACTCCCGCCAAACTTTCGGCATCGGCGCTGATCTGTGCCACAACGTCAGCCTTAGCGCTTTGCAGCACCTTGATAAGCTGCGCCACGGCGGCACCGTCCAGCGTGTCCAGCTGGTCGCGCCAGTACAGGATGCGGGCGAGCAGGTATTTTGCGGTCAATTCATCGGTGGTCATACTGCCATGCTTTTGTTTTCACGTTTAGCTATCGTGATGGAAAATGGCAGTATGCACAGGGAGTAAAACATCAGCCTATCGCCACGTTCTTTGCCGCAGAAAAACCGCCGATACTGTCTATCCAGAGTGATGCAGCCTAGCGGGCGATTCCAACAGAACATGAAGGCAACGCCAACTCCGCGTACCTTGAACATCCAGCGTACATATTGCTCTGCATTGCTATATGTTAGCATGCGTCCTCCATGCCTGTATTTTACCACAGACACGCACGGCAACCAAGGGCTTTAGGGGTGCGCGTTTTAACGGGTGTTTTTGTGTTTATCCCTATATAATATATGGTAAATAGGGCGCGCGCTTTTGCCTATATTTTCAACACATCAGAGAGTTTATTCACCCCATTCTGTCCGGCGTTGGTCAGCACGTCCTTTGCCACGTTTTCAGACTCTTTTTCCGGGTCAAAGTTCTCAGGCAGCGTTCCGATCTGCTGCAACTGTTTCAGCGCCGTCAGCTTGGATATGATGTTCAGACGGGTCAGTTCAAGAATAAACGCCTTGTCCAGCACGTTTGTCTTATCCTCGCTGTAGTCCTCATTGTACGGCGTCAATATGGCATCATCAGCCACGTTCTTCATACCCAGCCATGCCGCCGCGTACCGCCAGCACCGTTTTTCAGCAGAACCGCAGCGCCGGGCGAACTTGGCAAGTTGCGTATTGAGCTGCGCGTTGTCCAGCTTCTTACTATCGGCACTCTGCCCTACCGCCGAGTCAGGCCGTACCATGCGCAGGGCGATTTCACGGATTTGCTGTATGTCGCTGGCGAGGAAGGCCGTCTGTGCATCGAAAGAGGTGCCGGACGGCTCGACGTAAGCCGCAGACACACCATCTCTCATATCAGAGCGAAGGATATTGCTGCTGGCACGGACAAACTTGTCTCCATCCTTGTCATCCAAACCGTTAATCACCAATAACGGAACGGCGCAGTCGAACAGCATTTTATCCAGCTCACTGTAGCGCCTGAACGTGCCTACGATCAACGAAAGCACGTCGTCCGTAACCGGGTTCCCCGTCATGGGAGAACGCGGCTCAAACAGGAAGGGAACGAGCGGGACGGCACCACACTGGTGCTTCTGCGGTTCGCCATCTGGGGTCATGCCAGCGGCATAAATTGCGGCAAGTTCTTTTTCCACGATGGTAAGATTGCGCGCCTTGCCCCTGAACTTCTGCCATGTGGTGCGCGTCCACACGGTAAGCACGTCAACTACCTGGGGCAACGCAAAGGCTTCGGACTTGGCGTCTTCCGTCGAGTGTATCACGACCCATGCAAGGCCCTTGTCGTCTATACCCCAATCCCACACGGCATCCGCGTCCACGTCCACGAAGTACGGAAACGGCCTGCGCCCGGCGGCACGATCTGCGGCCACGGTTTGCGCCCGTGCTGGCTCCATATCCACCAGCACAAAACGAGCGCCCCCAGCGGCGGCATTGCGTACCACGTCGTCAAAAAACGTGTCGGCGTCATTGCCCAGCCGGTCAACATCCTGCATCATGGGCTGTAACGCATCCGGCAGCGTTCTTTCAGGCTTGCCCTCGCATATCATGCCGCTGAACACGTCAACGATGGGGGCAGCAAAGTTGCGGTAGGTCGCCCGTTCGATACGGATTTCATACTGCTTCTCTGTTTCAAACGGGTGCTTGGTAAGCAACTCTCTGTGCTCCACCTCGACGCACCGCCCGCCTTCATACAGCGCCATCGCCAGGTTACGCTTGAGGCGGTTTTCTTCGTAGCACGGGTGTTTTTGGGTATAATCGGCCATGGTTCCGCCCTCCTATGAACCAAATCCGAAGCGGACTTGTCGTTTAACTACTGGAAATTCCTTGACTATATAATAGCCCCCGGCATCACAGTTTGAAACTAGGATGCCATTTGCGAGCCTAAAAAATCCACACGCTGGTACAGTCAGGCAATAAACATCACGCGGCGTTTCTCTGTGTTCTATAGCTACGACGTAAGGATCCACCACACTTTCTGGAACAACATTTCGTCTTGATATATTTATTGACAACGAATTCTGCGCCACAAACGACGCAAATTCTTGTCTCGTTGTCAACGCCTGATAGCCTTCTGGATTTCGCTTGGCAGTTGTTAGAGCAGTATTTATTTGTGCCGACATCTTCCGCTTCAAACTCTTTTCCGCAGCATTCGCAAGTAAATATCTTTTTCGTGTGTAGCTTGTCTTTGCACTGTTCATAGTGCTTGCGATGCCACTCAGAACCGGCCTGTGAACCATGCCACGCTTTAGCCGCCTCAATAGCGAGCCGGATAGCGCGCTGTGAATCCTTTTTTCTTTCAGGCTGTTGCATGTGCAACCGCATATGCTCGCCGTGGCTAACCAGCTCAAGGTTTTCAATTCCATTATTTGCCCTGTCGCCATCAATATGATGGACGTGGAACCCATGCGGAATCGCGCCCTTGTAATGTTCATATACGGCCCTGTGGAGCCGCTTCCCATTCCTTTGAAAATAGAATCCGCACAATTAATAGACTTCACCAAGAAATCTTTGTTTTTTCTCTGTAATGACTTCAACCATGATTTTAAT
>QKDT01000148.1 GCA_003251995.1 Desulfovibrio desulfuricans | reverse complement strand
AGCCCTGCGGACGGCAAGGTTATACGGATCGAAGAACGGCCTGACCCTTTTACGGATGAGCCCCGCATGTGCATCAGCATTTTTATGAACGTGTTCAGCGTGCATGTGAACCGCGCCCCGGTTGAGGGTACGGTTGAGGGGATACGCTATTTCCCCGGCGCGTTTGTTAACGCTGCCTTTGACAAGGCCTCCACGCACAACGAGCGCTGCGCCTACAGCATGCGCGATGCCAAGGGCAACCCCTGGACCATGGTGCAGATTGCTGGCTTGATCGCCCGCCGCATTGTTTGCCGCGTTGATGAGGGCGATGCTTTGGCCCGCGGGCAGCGCTACGGCATGATACGCTTTGGCTCGCGAGTTGACCTTTACCTGCCTCAGGGATATGTTCCGGTTTCGCGCATCGGTGAACAGGTCTTTGCCGGTCAGAGCGTAGTGGCGAGAGCCGAGTAGTTCTGCCCCCAAAACCGCGCCAGCACGGAAGTTTATAAGAGATGGTGAATGATGGCCCCAGAAGTTAAAAAGCCGCGCAAGGGAGTATACCTCCTGCCAAACATGATCACGACGTTGAGCATGTTTCTTGGCTTTTTGTCTATGGTGTGGGCTGTTCAAGGTCGTTTTGAATCGGCCTGCTTCGCCATCTTGCTTTCTGCCGTCATGGACGGGCTGGACGGCAAGGTTGCCCGCCTTACCAATACCGCCAGTGAATTTGGCGTTCAGTACGATTCGCTCTCTGACCTTGTGGCCTTTGGCATTGCCCCCGCCATGCTCATGTGGCAGTGGGAGCTTTCTGCTCTTGGTCGCATGGGCCTTGCGGCTGCCTTCATCTATGCGGCCTGCGGCGCTTTGCGGCTTGCGCGTTTTAACGTGAGCACAGCGGCTGTGGGCAAGCGCTTTTTCATCGGTCTGCCCATCCCTGCGGGCGGCTGCACCGTTGTTACCTTTGTGTTCTTTGCCGCGCACTTTCCTAGTGTGATGGCTGCCGCGTTGCCCTACATGACCCTTATTCTCGCCATTGGCGTTGGGGTTTTGATGGTCAGCAAGGTGCGCTATTTTTCCTTTAAGGAATACGACTTTTTGCGCGCCCACCCCATCCGCAGCATGCTTTTCTTCTTGCTTGTACTCGGAACGGTCATTTCCTTTCCGCGCGTCATGGGTTTTGTGCTCTGTGCCGTCTACATCCTTGGCGGCCTTCTCTACACCTTCGTTATCCTTCCCCGTCGCAATCGTCAGCTACTACGCGCCCTATCGCCCCAGAGCGATTGAGGTTGCGTAACGGTTCGCCGCCCCATTGGGCGGAACGCTCCCCTGGACAGCCGCCCTTTACGGTGGCCGTTATGCAAGATATAGCCATCTTTGTCAGAACCAGAGGAGTTTGTCATGAATAACCGCGTCTATTTTTTCGATACCACCTTGCGTGATGGCGAGCAGTCGCCCGGCGCCACCATGAATTTGCAGGAAAAGCTGCGTGTTGCTCACCAGCTTGAAGTGCTTGGCGTTGATATTATGGAAGCGGGCTTTCCCGCATCCAGCCCCGGCGATTTTGAGTCTGTGCAGCGCATTGCCGCTCAGGCTGGCGACATCCAGGTGGCGGGCCTTGCCCGTTGCGTCCCCAATGACATCGACCGCTGCTGGGAAGCCGTGAAAGTGGCTAAAAATCCCCGCATCCACGTCTTTTTGTCCACCTCTCCCCTGCACATGAAGTACAAGCTGCGCAAAGACCCTGAAGACGTTCTTAAAATGATCGTCGAGGGGGTCAAACGCTGCGCCACATATACCAGCAATGTTGAATTTTCGCTGGAAGATTTTTCGCGTACCGAAGGCGATTTTGCTTGCCGCGTGGTCGAGGCCGCCATCAATGCCGGGGCCACCACCATCAATCTGCCCGATACCGTGGGGTATGCGGTTCCCGATGAATATGCGGGCCTCATCGACCATGTGATCAGAAATACGCCCAACAGCGACAAGGCTATCTTCAGCGTACACTGCCATAACGACCTTGGGCTTGCTGTTGCCAACACCCTTGCCGCCTTCCGCGTGGGCGTGCGTCAGGCCGAGGTTACCTTGTGCGGCATAGGCGAGCGCGCTGGCAATGCCGCTCTTGAAGAAGTGGTTATGAACCTGCGCGTGCGGCACGACTACTTCAAGCTTGAGCACAGTATCATTACCGAACAGCTTTATCCTTCGTGCCGTCTGCTTTCCATGACCATTGGTCAGCCCATTGCCAACAACAAGGCCATTGTGGGCGCCAATGCCTTTGCGCACGAATCCGGCATTCACCAGGACGGTATGCTCAAGAACCGCGAAACTTACGAGATCATGACTCCGCAGTCTGTGGGCCGCACCGAGAGCAATCTTGTTATCGGCAAGCACTCGGGCCGTAATGCCGTGCGCAACAAGTTTGAGAGCATGGGCTACAAGCTGGACGACGAGCAGCTCAACCTTGTTTTTGAGGCCGTCAAGCAGCTTGCCGACCGCAAAAAGACCTTGCACGACGATGACCTCATGGCCCTTGTGCAGGAAGAAGTTTACCGCATGCCTGATCTCTTCCGGTTGCGCCATGTGAGCGTGCAGAGCTCCGACGCGGGTGGCGTGCCGCCCACTGCCGCCGTTATCATGGATGTGAACGGCATGGAGCGCAGCGGTGCGGGTTTTGGTGTTGGGCCGGTGGATGCCCTGTTTAACGTGATTGCCGACATGGTGGGCCGCCAGCCGGAGCTTGAGCAGTACGCCATCAACGCCATCACCGGCGGCACGGATGCCCAGGGCGAAGTGACAGTGCGCCTGCGCGAAGGTGAAATCAGCGCCGTGGGGCGTGGCACGCATCCCGATATTTTTGTTGCCAGCGCCCGCGCGTACGTCAACGCTCTCAACCACCTGTTCAAGAAAGAGCAGGAGGGGCCGAGGCTGCACTGCCAGCACGACGACTAAGGTCGTTCGTACAGCTTGCACCGATAGCTTTTGCAACAATGGCGGCGCATTGCCAGCAACTGTGTGCGCCAGCCCCTGTTGCCGTTACCAGATCAAGCGGGCGGGCATTGCGCTATTGCGTGGTCGCCCTGTTAAATAAGACACAGCAAGTTGCGCGATTAGACCGCGTAGCAGAAAACACCGTATTCGCCGCGCCCCCCTCGGTGGAGCCAGGATGAAAGGAGTAGATCATGCCACAGACGCTTGCGCAAAAAATTTTGCAAGCCCATACGGACGAAGTTGTGGAACAGGACGGTCAGATTGTTCAGTGCCGTGTGTCGCTGGTGCTTGCCAACGACATTACCGGGCCTCTGGCGATCAAGTCCTTTAAGGGAATGGGCGCGGAAAAGGTTTTTGACAAGGACAAGATTGCTCTGGTCATGGACCACTTTACGCCGCAAAAGGATATTGATTCCGCCAATCAGGTTATGGTGACGCGCAAGTTTGCCGAAGAGCGGAACATCACCCACTATTACGAGGGTGGCGACTGCGGCGTGGAACATACTCTGCTGCCCGAACAGGGTCTTGTGGGCCCCGGCGATGTGGTTATCGGCGCAGACAGCCACACCTGCACCTACGGTGGCATCGGCGCTTTTGCCACGGGCATGGGCTCTACCGATATTGCCGCCGCCATGGCCTTGGGCGAAACCTGGTTCAAGGTGCCGTCCACCATCCGCGTAAACATCACGGGCCAGATGCCCAAGTGGCTGCGCGGCAAAGATCTGATGCTCATGCTTATCGGTGCCATCGGTGTGGACGGCGCGCTGTATAAAGCCCTGGAATTCGGCGGCACCGTGGTGGATGATCTCTCCATTGAAGGCCGCCTGTGCATGGCAAATATGGCTATTGAAGCTGGCGGTAAAGTGGGCCTGTTTGCCGTGGACGCCAAAACCCGCGCCTACTGCGCGGAGCACAAGCGCCCCGGCCTTACGCAGGATCTGGCTGCCGACCCCGGCGCTGTTTACGAGCGCGTGGTGAATATCGACGTGACCGACAAGGAACCTGTTGTGGCCTGCCCACACCTGCCTTCAAACGTCAAGCCTGTATCTGAGGTGCGTAATACGCCCATTCAGCAGGTGGTCATCGGGTCGTGTACCAATGGTCGCATCAGCGATATGCGCGATGCCGCCGAAGTGCTGCGGGGCCGCAAGGTTGCCAAGCATCTGCGCTGCATAGTGCTGCCCTCCACGCCTACGGTGTGGAAGCAGTGCCTCAAGGAAGGCCTGATCGAAACCTTTATGGAATCCGGCTGCGTGGTCGGCCCCTGCACCTGCGGCCCCTGCCTTGGTGGTCACATGGGCATTCTGGGCGATGGCGAACGCGCCGTGGCCACCACCAACCGCAATTTCAAGGGCCGCATGGGCAGCCTGAGTTCTGAGGTGTATCTGGCAAGCCCCATTGTCGCCGCAGCTTCGGCTATTGCGGGTTGCGTAGCCGGGCCGGATCAACTGTAGGCGGCAGCGCCCTGTGCCGATGGGGGCAACCCCGTCAGATCGGCAGCATACATAGCACCTGTCTGCGCACCGCGCCCCTGCAAGCGCCAGCGCAAAGAAAGAAGGACAGCCCCATGAATTACAAAGGAAAGGCCCACAAAGTGGGCGAACATATCGATACGGACGCCATCATCCCCGCGCGCTTTCTGGTTACCACCGATGCCAAGAAGCTTGGCGAAAACTGCATGTCCGGCCTTGAACCGGATTGGGTCAAGCGCGTAGCCCCTGGCGACATTATGGTTGCGGGTCGCAACTTTGGCTGCGGTTCCTCGCGTGAGCATGCCCCCATAGCCATCCTTGGCGCGGGCATGTCCGTGGTGATCGGTCACAGCTTTGCGCGCATTTTTTATCGTAACTCCTTCAACATGGGCCTGCTGCTCATGGAAGTGGGCGACGATGTGGACAAGATCAACGACGGCGATGAGCTGGAAATCGACGCCACCACCGGCGTTATCCGCGATCTCACCAACGGCGCGCAGATAACCTGCCCCCCGCTGCCCA
>QKDT01000061.1 GCA_003251995.1 Desulfovibrio desulfuricans | reverse complement strand
TTTCTACTAAATTAGTATGATAAAAATTGTCAGTAATGTTGCGGTAATAAAAAAGGCCGGCAAAAGCCGACCTTTGTAAGTCAAGTGGTATGACAGTATGAAAATGACTGGTGATTTAGAGAGGTGATCTTACAAAATTATGCGTGGGTCATGCATTAGATCGCGTAATGTAATCGACTCAAAAACACCATCTAGTGTAGCCTGTAAGTTCTCCCAGGCTTTTCTCACTTCGCATTCATCAAATCGCGCACACTCTCCGGGCTTTTCCATGCAGTTGGTAAGCTCAATGCCACCTTCCATCAGCTTGACAATGCATCCAAACGTAAGTTCTTCAGGCTTACGCAAAAGCACATGTCCGCCTTTTGCCCCTCGAATGCTGCCAGTAATACCTGCTAGGCGCAGTTGGCGCAAAATCTGTTCGCTGAATTGTGAGCTTATGCCGGTTTGGGCTGCCAACTGGCTTGAAGAAACAGGTTTTTCAAGGCCATTTTTTGCAAGAAAGAGCAGAATCCTTGCGGCATAGCGAGTTTTTGCAGAGAGCTTCATTGGGTGTCCCTCATATGCAGATAGAAATTTTTTTCATCTGCCATTACTGCCGGCGTCTCAGCGCCGATAATGCGGCTGGTTTTTACAAATGACGCACAAAACTATCATATAAATTTGGATATTGGCAGTATTTTTTTTTATTCCCAAAAAGGTTGCGAAACTATTCACATCGTTGAAAGCTTGGCAAAGTTGGGGCCTCAAAGGCCATTTCTGCTGCCCGGTACCCGCTTGACGCGGTATTTATGGTGCGCTAAAAAGTTGAGTAGAACAGTCTAAATTAGACAGATATGGTTTAGAGCTAGTTATTGTCTCCTGCAAAATAAGGAATGACTATGCGTATTTCGACAATGGCCTGTCATGCTTTGCACTTGTTATTGTGCCTTTCTGAACAAGATGACGACATGCCCGCCTCTGCGTCCGAACTTTCGGTCTGCACCGGCATATCTGAAAAGTTTGTTCAAAAAATAATGCGTCTGCTTCAGTCAGAGGGCATTGTTAAAAGCGTGCGTGGCATTGCCGGAGGCCACATGCTGGCGCGTACCCCTGATGATATAACCCTGGCAGACATAATTTATGCGGTAGAGGGCGGCATTTCCTTGCCTGGCGTCAGCAATGTTGCGCCTAGAAGCAAAACGGCGCTCGACGCCTGGGATATGGTCGCCCGTTCCATGAACAGTTCGCTTGAAGCCGTGACTCTCGGCTCGGTTCGACAGAGCAGTGCTTCAGCGCCTCGGCATGCCACCCGCCGTAGGGTGGCCCAACCCTCTTCTCCGCTTCTGCCGGAGACCGACTTCGGAGGCACCAATGCAAAAGCATATTCTCTTGGTAGACAGCGATGCCGAAAGCCAAAGCAGACTGTCCCAAACTCTTCAGCAGTGTAATTACCGGGTAAGCACAGCCTGCACCTGTGCTGAAAGCCTGGAAAAGATTGAATGCGACCGTCCCGATTGCGTTGTTTTTGATGTGGAGCTGGAGGGTACATCCGGCACCATCATGTACAGCCGGCTGCGCCGCAATGCCAGCACAAGGTCGCTTCCTGCTGTGGTGTGTACGGCTGTGGGGCCTCGGCCTGTAAACTTTGGAACGGGTATTTCCGTACTTTCAAAGAACTGTTCTGGTGAAGCGCTGCTTTCTACCGTCAGCGCCGCCATGGCGTAATGGTTTTTTGCTGATAATTGCCTGACGGTCGAGCCGGGATTGTGCCCGACCGCCAGGGCTGCGGTTCGCTCCGTTATTCCCACCAGGCAAAAGGACAAATGCTGGTGTGGTCAAACGGCGAGTTTTGGGGTTCGGTATGAACCTGTGATCTATTGGGCCGTCTGCCGCACAGACGGCCCTTTTTTATACTTCGTTGTGGTTGATGTGGTCAGGTATGATCATCATGTCTACCAGCAACGGTTTGAGGAATGACCATTTGATGTTGTGTTCTTCGTACACTTCCATCATGTCTCGAATGGCATCCCAGCAGTTGTGGCAGGGCGTGATGACCATCTCTGCGCCTGTTGCCCTGATCTGATCCAGTTTGTTTTTAAGGCCCACGTTGCGTTCTTTGCGGTACAGGCCGATGCCGTTGAGGCCGCCGCCGCCACCGCAGCAGAAGTTGTGGTCGCCCTTGGGATCCATCTCGCGAAAATCTTCAGCAATGTAGCTCATGATTTCGCGGGTAGCCATGCCAAGGCCGTGGTTGCGCACATAGTTGCACGAATCCTGAAGTGTGCAGGGCATCTTGAGCTTTTTGGCAGGATCAATCTTGATCTTGCCTGTGCGCAGCATTTCTGCAACCCATTCCACATAGTGCATGAAGCGCACCGGCGGGTCACCGCTTTCGCGTCCAGCCCAGTAGGGGCCTTCGACTACCGTGGCCCGGTGGGCGTGCCCGCATTCTGTGCCTACAACCACCTTGGGCTTGATGCGCTCAATGGCGGCGTAGATGCGTTTGACGTTTTGCGAGCAACCTTCCCAGTCGCCTGCAAACATGGTGAGGGAGGTGTTCTCCCACCCTTCGCGGGGCACAGTCCAGTTGGTGTCGGTTGCGTGAAACAGAATGGCTGCCTGAGCGATATCTTCAGGATAGTGTTTCACTTCGCGGGCGTTAAGAATGTACATAACGTCCACATTTTCTTTTTCAACAGGAATCTCCAGATCAGGCCATTCATCCTGTTGTTCTTCGACCATCCATTCACAGGTTTCAACCCAATCTTCCTCGGTCACGTCCATCTGCGCCCCGTACACGCGGTGCATGCCGGAGCCGATTTTCATTTCCCACGGGATGAAGCCATGCTTAAACAGAATACCGCGCAGATAGCTGAACATAACGCCTGTATCAATGCCGTGGGGGCAGTATACGGCGCAGCGGTTGCAGCAGGTACATTTGCCCCAGGCAGCGTCCATGCATTTGATCATGAATTCGGCGTCTACCTTGCCCTTACGGCGCAGTAGCTCACCCAACGTTGCCTGAATCTTGTATGAGGGAATCTGCGTGGGATCGTTGTTATTGGTGCGATAGAAAAAGCAGCTATCGGCACACATGGCGCAGTGCGCACAGATATTAAGCCATGTACGCGTGCGCGATTTGCAGGTTTGCTCAAGGTCGCGGGCCAGGGCTTCCTGGTTGACCTTCATTTCCTTCATCTGGCTGTAATATTGCGCCCCGCCCTTGTCCTTCAGCAGTTCAAGGATGCCTTCTTTCGTCGTGACGGGGGTTGGGGTGCACAGCAATTCGGACATGGTTCGCTCCTTTCAGGCGAAAAGAATAATTCGTTGCCCCGCTTACCAGGGGAAAGCGCCACCGCGTGTCGCGCCGCCTCTTTTGATGGCAAAGTCCATGCCTATCTGGGCACGGGACATAAAGAAAAGGGCGATGTGCGAAAGCTTGGTGAAGGGGGCGAGCAGAAGAAACAGTTCGCCGCTGAGCACATGGGCGATCATCCAGGTCTGGTAGGCGCCGCCGTCAAAGCGTGCCATCAGGCCTGTGGCAAAGGGCAGAAAGGTCAAAAGCAGAATAAGCCAATCCTGACCGCTGTTGAGCTGTCTGAGCGCCGGTGAAGAAAGGCGCCGCAACGCAAGCAGAACAAGGCCGGAAAGGGCCATGATGGCAAGTACATCGGCAACGCCGCCCGGAAGCGACGGCAGGCTTATGCCCACGTAGGTTTCAAGCAGAACAGTGTGTCCAAGAAGAAACAGCGGAATAAGCACTGCGCCGAAATGCAAAAGAAAGAAAAGAATTGAGGCAACAGGCTGAGCGCGCCAGCCGCTGGTGCCGCCAGGAATAAGCCATTTGAAGATGGATGAAAGCGCACCGGGGATGGAACGCTCAGTATGAAAACTGTAAGCAACGCGTTCAAGGCGCGCATCCAGGCCACGTACGTACATGACCGCTCGTACGACTAGGCCAATCACAAATACGGCAATTGAAATAATGAAAAGCGGTCCGGTAATGAAATCCAGCATCTGATTCTGCCTCCTAACGTATTCTTCGGTGTTCCTTGAGCGTACTGGCTATTTCTTCTTGCCGGCAAACTCAGATGCGATGCGTTCACTGTGGCAGACTCGGCAGTCCACAAGACGCGGGCCCTTGCCAGATTTGACGTGGCAATCAGTACAGGCAGCGTGCATGTAAGCAACCTGTTTTTTGGCCGGAACCGATGTTACGTCTTTGAGGGTTTCAGACATGCCTGCGTCAGTCATGTTGTGGCAGGTTGAACAGTCTCCGTTCTTGGCCTCCACTGCCTCCACATGCTTGTCATGGGGAAAAAAGACCTTGGGCATTTCAGTTTTGCTGACGGCAGGCGTGGTAACAGGAACATACTCGCTTCCTAACGCCGCGCCGGGCAAAGCCGCCAGGCCGCAGATCAATAATAACAGGCAAGGGAGAGTGGTTCGAATTCTGATAAGTTTTTCCCGCATGATGGATCCTTGCTTCCTGACAAAATCCAGATGGAGTTTCCCCGGCCTGAATTGTGCCGGGCACAATTGGGGAAATCCCGCGCACATGCTGCGGGATTTCCCGTTAGCAACATTGTCTTAGTCCTGGGGCTGGCTAAGGGCCTCGGCCGCGCTACGCATGAAGACGGCGCACTTGTAGGGTTCGCCCTTCATGCAGCGCATGGCGAAGGCAGCCGCCACGTACATGAAGAGGCGCGATTCATAATCCAGCCTGGTGGTGTGCAGCCAGTGGTCGTGAGGGTTTCCCCCTTCTGCCAGCTTGCGCGCCCGGGCCAGGTCTTCGGCATATGCATCGCCAGTGAGCTTGGAGAACAGTTCGCAAATTTCATCGGACAAATAATCGCGTTCTGACAAAGCTGACATAGCAACCCCCTGCGTCTTCCGCAGTCGCGCCCCAGTTTATATGAGGCGGTTAAAAAGAGCAATTAATTAATAAAAAACTTGATGTAATTAATCCGTACAAAACTATTCTCAT
>QKDT01000331.1 GCA_003251995.1 Desulfovibrio desulfuricans | reverse complement strand
CCTTAGATGCGCAGGATGCCCGCAAAGCCTTGCGGAACAATGCCACACCGCCGACCCGGCGTGAGCCGCAGGTTATGCTTGCCCCGCTGGGGCCGGATGCAGTGGGCACCATCCGTCGGGTTAAGCTTGCCGATGGGGCCAAGGTGGTCGCTCTTACCTTTGATCTTTGCGAGCTTGATACGGTCACGACCGGCTGTGACATGGACATTCTCAGTTTTTTGCGGGCCGAGCATATTCCTGCAACGCTATTTATGGGTGGCAAATGGATGCGCACCCATTCACGCAGGGTGCTGCAAATAATGACCGAGCCACAGTTTGAAATCGCCAATCATGCATGGTCGCACGGCAATTTTGCCCTGCTTTCGCCTGCGGGTTTGCGCGCCCAGATATTGTGGACGCAAGCGCAGTACGAACTCTTGCGCGAGGAGGCCCTGCGCGATGCCAAGGAACGGGGATGCCCTGAGCCGAGCATTGCGCCAGTGCCGACGCTGTTCCGCTTGCCGTACGGGCGCTGTAACGATGCGGCTTTGCAGGCCATTGCCAAGCTGGGCATGCAGGTGGTGCAGTGGGACGTTGTGGCCGAATCCGGCGCAGACAATACCAATGCCGAGCATGCGCGGCGCGAGGCCCATCTTGTGGCATCGCAGGTAAAGCCCGGCGCCATTTTGCTGTTCCATGCCAATCTGGTGCCCAAGGGTTCTGCGCAACTGTTGCGCGATACCGTGGCTGCATTACGTCAGCGGGGCTACAGTTTTGTTTCTGCAAGCACGCTGCTGGGCATGGGGGTTCCGCAGCGAACCATGAATGGTTACTTTACTTCACCAGGGGATAACAAAGCGCTAGACAGCCATTTTGGTGTTGATGGCACCGGGCGGCATACACCCTTTACTGGCGAATAAAATTTATTTTTTGACGCAAGGAATACTCTTCGTGAAGCAGTACCTTTTTTTTGACCTCGACGGCACCGTGACGGATTCTAAAACAGGCATTATCCGTTCTGTGCAGCACGCCCTGGCCTTTTTTGATATTTCACGCTCAGATGACGAGCTTTTGTATTTTATTGGCCCGCCGCTGAAAGATTCGTTTGGCAAGCTGTTTGAGGGCGATACCGCCCGTGCTGATCTGGCAGTAAAAAAATACCGCGAATATTATTCAGATAAGGGCATATTTGAAAACGAGCTTTATGAAGGCATTGCGGATCTGCTGGCAGATCTGCGGGGGAGGGGGCGCGTGGTGTCGCTGGCAACATCTAAGCCAGAACCCTTTGCTGTGCGGATTCTTGAGCATTTTGGCATTGCAGGGCTGTTTGACCATGTGGCTGGGGCAGAGCTGACCGGCCCGCGCAACAGCAAAACAGCCGTATTGCAGCACGCGCTCGGGCTGTGCGGTGTTGCGGATATGGCGCAGTGCCTGATGGTTGGCGACAGAAAATACGACATCCTTGGCGCGCATGCCGTGGGTATGGACTGCACCGGCGTGCTGTATGGCTACGGTTCGCGTAGCGAGCTTGAAGAAGCCGGGGCGGATAACCTGTGCGCGGATGTGCCTTCCTTGCGTCAACTGCTGCTGCCCTGATTGCGCCCTTGGTTGCGGTCTTGCCTACATTTGTTGCGCCAGGCGTTGGGGCCAGGCGAGGGATCATGTGTTGGGGCGTACGTTGCGCCAGACATTTTGACTTTGAAGAACAAAAAAACTCCCCGCAAGCGGGGAGTTTTTTTGTTCAATATGTATTGAGGCTGTTACCGTGTGTGGGGCGGGCAGAGTCGTCTAAACTCCATAGCCCGGCTAGCAGGAATACAGCCTGGGGGCAGACGCAGAACGGTTAGCCCAGATCCCAGTCCAGCCCAAAGGTGTCGTGCAGAATGCGCACGGCAAGTTCAACGTATTTTTCCTGAATCAGGATGGTGATCTTGATTTCAGATGTGCTGATCATAAGGATATTGATGCCTTCCTGGGTCAGAGCGGCAAAAGCGCGCGCCGCAACACCAGAATGGTTGCGCATGCCCACGCCGATGGCGGAAACCTTGGCAACGCTCACGTCATGCAGCACTTCGCGCGCACCGGTCTTTTGGGCGACTTCTTCCATCATCTGCAAGGTCTGCTTGAGATCTTTGCGCGAGATGGTGAAGGTCATGTCCGTGTGACCATCCTGGCTCGTGTTCTGCACGATCATGTCAACCAGGATGCCCTTTTCAGACAGGGGGCCAAACACAGCAGCAGCCGTACCGGGCACGTCGGGAAGGTCGCGCAGGGTCACGCGGGCCTGATCTTTGTCATATGCAATGCCGGAGACGAGTACGGCTT
This sequence comes from Desulfovibrio desulfuricans, assembly GCA_003251995.1. Classification (GTDB taxonomy): domain Bacteria; phylum Desulfobacterota; class Desulfovibrionia; order Desulfovibrionales; family Desulfovibrionaceae; genus Desulfovibrio; species Desulfovibrio desulfuricans_B. Next base: position 2,694 of record QKDT01000331.1, on the reverse strand, counting down.
CCATGGTGGAGTCCTCCTGAGTGACAAGCGTGCCGGGATCATCGCTGAACGTGGAGCGCACGCGCACGGGAACCTTGTATTTTTTGGCAAATTCTACAGAGCGGATGTGCAGCACCTTGGCCCCCATGCTTGCCATTTCGAGCATTTCTTCATACGCCACGCGGTCCATTTTGCGGGCCGTGGAGCAGATGTTGGGGTCGGTGGTGTAGACGCCGTCAACGTCGGTATAAATGTCGCATTCCACAGAGCCAAGGGCAGCAGCCAGCGCCACCGCAGAGGTGTCGGAGCCACCACGACCAAGCGTGGTGATGCGCCCATCTTCAGTGCAACCCTGAAATCCGGCGACCACAAGCACGTCGTAGTCTTCCAGATATTTGTGCAGGGAATTGCTGTCGATAGAGCGAATGCGCGCACGACCAAACTCGTTGTCTGTGGTGATGGGAATCTGCCAGCCGAGCAGCGAGCGGGCGCGTATGCCCGCATCTTTGAGCAGCATGGTGAACAGGCTGATGGAAACCTGTTCGCCTGTGGAGACGAGAGAATCCACTTCCGCGCGGTCGGGCGTGGAAGACCATTCATCGGCAAGGGCAAGCAGCTTGTTGGTGTCGCCAGCCCGCGCCGAAAGCACCGCAATAACCTTATACCCTTGGGCAAGGCCTGCCAGCACCTTCTCGCGTACCTGCTTCATGCACTCCAGCTTGGCAACGGAAGTGCCGCCAAATTTCTGGACCAAAATTTTCATGCCTGTATCCATTGTCCTCAATCCTTGATGGGTACAACAGGTCAGCCCGCCCCGAAACTGGTTACCCGTGGTCAGGACAGTCCACAGGCCAATTTTGGCGCAGGTGGCGCAAAAGCTTTGCGGCAATAGGGCCGTGAGCTTGCAGCGTCAGTAGGCGACTTTCTTCGCACGGTTGCAAGGAGATGTCCAGATAATCTTGCGGCATTTCCCCCTCCGGCAGGTATTCCGACCATTCCAGCACAGAAAGCACCCGTGGATTGTCCAGCCCTTCGGCGATTTCATCGGGCAGGCTGCCGGGGCTACGGTACAAATCGCTGTGCATGACAGGGGGGGTGGTGGGGTAGTAATTGCACAAGGTAAACGAGGGGCTACCCACTTCTGCCTGGTCGGCACCGGGCAGGGCCTCCACCAGGGCTCGGGTGAGCGTGGTTTTTCCACTACCTAGCGGCCCGCGCAGCAACAATGCCGCAACGCCGCAACTGGCTATGGCCTCGGCAAGCATAAGGCCAAGGCGGTTTGTTTCCGAAAGATTGCTCAGGGTTATCTGGGCCATGGCAGGATATCGTCCTTTGATTCACTGGCAGCAATGCAGGCAGACAGGGCATGGGGCAGGGCATCAGCCACCGCCGAGGGGGTGTTGCCCCTGAGCGACCATTGCCCGGCAAGGCTTTTGCCCGCCAGGACGTGTAGCGCCGCTGCCTGCCCAGCCAGTATATGGGATGGGGTAAAAATGTTTGTTGCGGTATTGTCGTGCAATTGCGCAGATCCGCAACCGGTCGGCATGGTCTGCCGCAGGTGGGGCAGCATACGGGCCAACAGCCCGCCTACACAGCCAGCAAGCACATCGCCAGAACCGCCCACAGCCAGTTGCGGCACATCGTAGGGGCACAGCAAGGCGGGCGCGTTTGTCTGACCAATAAGGCTTGCCGCTCCTTTTAGGATAACCACACCACGGCATAGTGCGCACAGTCGCGCAAGCGCCCCCTGTCGGTCAGCCTGAATTTCTCCTGCTGAACACCCAAGAAGGGCTGCTGCCTCACCAGGATGGGGCGTAAAAATATCATCCTCGGTTATGCGGTCTTGCAGATCTTGCCGTTGGGCCAGCAGCACAAGGGCATCCGCATCAAAAACGGTGGGCGGTCTGTGGGGCAGCGCAAACAGGGCTTCAAGAAAATGCATTGCATCCTGCCCGCGCCCCATGCCGGGGCCAACAACGAGGGCGGCGCAGCGCTGGGCCAGCTCAACAAGCGCTTCCGGCAGGTGGGCAGGCCATGTGCGATCGGCCTCACCAAGCGGAAGGGTCATTATTTCAGGCCAGCCGTTTTTTATATCCGCAATGCCAGCACCGGGCGCAGCGGCTGTTACCAGGCCCGCACCTGCGCGCAAAACAGCGCGGGCAGCAAGATGCGCCGCCCCGCCAAGGCCGGGCGCGCCCCCCGCCACCAGCACATGCCCATATGAATTTTTAAAGCCACCGGGCAGGATATCAGCCAGCGGGGCAAGGCAGTGACCGTCTGCAACGTAATACGAACAGGGGGCCTTGCGCCGCGCGGCAAGGGGAATGCCAATACTGCGTACGTGCAGGTTGCCTGTCCAGGGCCGCGCCTCAGGCAGTGCCAAGCCTGGTTTTGCAGCGGCAAAGCTCACTGTGGCGGCGGCGCGTATGGCCTCGGGCATGGGCTGCCCGGTTTGTCCGTCAAGCCCGGAAGGAATATCAATAGCCAGCACAAAGGGGCGGCTGGGCAGGGTGTTGACTGCGCGTACAAGTGTCAGGGCGTCGGGACGCAGCGCTCCGGTAAAACCCGTTCCCAACAGACCGTCCACAACAATGTGGGGCTGTTCCATCTGCCTGAAAATTGCCGGACGGCAACGCTCAAAGGCAACTCCCGCCGCTCTGGCAATGCGCACATGTTTGCCGCAAGCTCCCTTGCAGGCAGAAAAAGGCCGCGTGT
>QKDT01000301.1 GCA_003251995.1 Desulfovibrio desulfuricans | reverse complement strand
AAACCAGGCAACACTGTTGCTTGCGTGGCATCGACGCCCCCAACACGACAGCGGCGGTATCCGTGCAATCAGCCGTAGCCCATGGTGATGCTGGGCTGTTTTATAAAACACATGCTGCTACGGCATAATTAGCATTGGCAAGGCAACAGCGTGGTTACAACCTAGCACAGGCGCAACGCAGGTCAAAATGCTCTATGAATATGCCGCTGTTATTGCGCAACAGGAGCGCCCAAAGGCACCCAATCTTCTCGGGCAATGTGCCAGGTTTTGCCGTCAAAACGCAGCAGCAACGACTTGGTGCCGCGGTCTGTATGACCTGAACTGTCAGCGTAAATCTGGTTCATGTCGGCACGAAGGCCCTGCTTGTCAGCTACCAGGCGCAGCCCTGTAATCTGCACAAGTGTAGGCTTTACGCGCTGCCAAAGCAGTTCCTTCTGCTTTTGAATATTCTTGGCACCCCAGCGGCCCTGCTGCACGGCATCGTTGGTGTAGTAGCTGATGTAGTCTTCCAGATGTCCAGCTTCCCAGCTTCTACGCCATTTTTCAACCATGGCGCTGGCAGAGTCGCTGACCTGATCCAGATAATCCGCCGCAAGGCCAAGCTCTTCTGGCTTGAACTGCGAGGCAACAATGCGAAAATCGCCCTTGTCGTCCCTTTTCCACCAGAAGGACCGCACGCCCTGCTCTAAACCTTTGGGGCCAACCACGAGCTGCTCGCAGTGGCTCACAGCCAGCGGCCCCTGAACCTCAAACGTGGGTTTGCGGCTTATGAGTTGCAGCCACGGCGCGGCAAAAACACGTCCAAGCTCACGCATGGTTGAACTATACGAATAACCACGCGGCGTACCCGCCTCCCGGTTATACCGGGATTGGTCGTAAAGGGAGGCAATGTTGGTCGAACGCGCCGCAAAACCGGCATTCCAGGCCTTCACAGCTTTTTCCAGAGCAGTGCGCACCTCCGGCGTAAGAGCCAAGGGCTGCGCCACCATGGTTGGAGCCACCTGAGCGCTTGCCGTTTGCGCTGGAGTGGTAATGGGGGCCTGAACTGTGGTAGGCGAGGGCATTTGGGCCACGGGCTGCGCTTCGACGGGTTTGCCGGGCGTGCCTTCCTGGGCAGACTCGTCAGCGCTGCGCGCTGCTTCTTCCATACCAGGGCGTGCGCCCCAATTGATTTCTGCCGGGGGCGGCGTGGTGCCGCGTCGGGCTACCAGGGGATCATTGGAGGCAACAAGCTTTTCCTGCGCGGCTTTGTCCGACGGAGTCTTGCCAGCCGGGGTTTTATCCGCCGAGGTCTTGTCTTCCGAAATTTTATCCTGCGAGGGCTGCGGCGCTGTAAGGGCGGCCTGCTCCGCCTTTTCGGGGGCGGCTTCGGGCATATCCAGGCGAGGCCGCTGAGGTGCTTCAGACGAGGCATCGGAGACCTGCTGCAAGGGGGCCTCCGCAACCAGTTGGCCTCTCTGGAAAGCGGCGCGCATGCCAAGATCGCGCGGTGTCCACTCCATGCCCACAATGCGGAACTTCTGGTCCTTCCCGCGCTGCCAGTACAGGCGGCGAACACCTTCTGTGGAAAGATTTGATGCTGTGTAGAACTGCTCAGACCAGGTAACCCAATACCCCGGGCCTTCAAGCACATTGATTTTACGGTTGAAAATTTTGATGAACTTCAGCGATTTGAACAACCGTTCTTTGTTCAGCTTAAAGGCCGAAAAAGTTTCTGGCATGGCCTTGGAATAGGCATCAGAATCATAGAAATCAAACATCTTCACAGAACGAGCGGCCCAGGCGTTGCTCCAGCTCTGCATAAGACGGCGCAGTTCATGGGCTGTGCTGGTATCAGTGCGCGGCTGGGCGGTTTCGTCCATTTTTTCAGCCAACACCACTGCGGTGCCGGGCGTCAGTTGCGGCCCGACTTCGTCAATTTCTTTAAGGCCAATGGCAACACAGCCTCGGGTAGAGAGCGGTTCAATGCCAAACCCCTTGCTGTGAATCCATATGCCATGACCGGTTTTACCGCGCAGCTTGTCCACCGGATTGGGGTAGTTCAAAGTATAGGCAATGCCGCCGTATTCCTTGAAATCCAACCCGCTGGCAATTTTATATTCCACAAAGTAGACACCCTCGGGCGTACGCAGATCGTTGAGGGCCTGCTTGTCGCCGGGCAACTGGCCTGTGGTACATGGATAGGTATACTTGAGCTTGAGAGGACTTTTTTTCTCAAAAAACATGAAGGTCTGGCGCTTTTTGTCCACTGCCACCAGATGCGTAGGAAGCCCCTCGTTGTACAGAGAGGCTTGCCATTCTTCGGCCTGGGCCAAGTGCGGAGAGGCAAATGGGCAGCCAATACCCAAGACCACCAACACACCACAAACCACGCACCTGACAAGAGACCTGGCTACTAAGCCGATCAAACGTTGCGCCAATGTCCCTTGGGGCAAGGCGCTGTGGGCGGCAGAGTCCTTAACGCGCAAGGTCCACCAATTCCGCACGGGTAAAGAGCGCAAGCAGGTCATATCCCGCCTCACGGAGCTTTTCCCGGCCACCTTCCTCCCGGTCCAGAATGGCGCATACCGCCACAATGGACATGCCCGCGTCGCGCACACGATCACAGGCTTTCAGCAGAGAGCCGCCGGTGGTGACCACATCTTCAAGCATCGCCACGCGGTCGCCCGCGCAGAAATTGCCCAATCCTTCAACAAACTGCCCTGTGCCATGGCCCTTGGCTTCCTTGCGGACCAAGAGCCCGTGCAACGGTCTGCCCTGTTCATGCGAAATGACAGTGGTGGCTGCAACAAGGGGGTCAGCCCCCATGGTCATGCCGCCCACGCCCTTTATGTCCATCTGACGGAGCATGTTATTGAACAGCGTACCGATTAACCACGAGCCTTCAGCGTGCAATGCCGTGACACGGCAATCAAAATAATAGTCGCTTCTGCGGCCCGATGCCAGCACAAAATCTCCCTCACGGTAAGATTTTTCTACCAACAGGCGTGCAAGACGGCGCTTGAGCTCCAGCAGTTCTTCAGGAGTGGGAGTATGCATGACGGTGTCCTAAGCCTTGTTGGCCGAAGCGTTCTTGAACACTCGGGCAAAGATTTCGTCTTCATGTTGCAGGTAGTACGCAGGGTCAAAAAGCTCAGCCAGCGCAGCCGCGCCCAGCCGTCCGCTCATGTCGGCATCGTTGCAGACCAGCTCGGGGAAGGGGGTACGACTTTCCCAGCTTTGCATGGCAAGGCGCTGCACGGCCTCGTAGGCCTGCTGACGGGGAAGCCCCGTTGCAATGAGGGCCGTAAGCACGCGCTGCGAAAAATAGAGGCCGTAGGAGCGTTCCATGTTTTCACGCATGCGCTCGGGCTTGACCACCAGGCCTTCCAGCAGCTTGGTCAGGCGGGTCAGCACGTAATCGGCAAGAATGGTAGAGTCGGGCATGATCACCCGCTCCACAGAAGAATGGCTGATGTCGCGCTCGTGCCACAGGGCCTGATTTTCCAGCGAAGCCAGAGCGTTGGTGCGCAAAAGGCGCGAAAGACCGCTCATGTTCTCTGCCGAAATGGGGTTCTTTTTGTGCGGCATAGCCGAAGAACCCTTTTGCCCCTTGGCAAAACCTTCTTCCACCTCAAGCACTTCCGTACGTTGCAGGTGGCGCAGTTCCACGCACAGGCGCTCTACGCCGCCAGCCAGCACAGCCAGCGAGGTGAAAAAGTGGGCGTAGCGGTCGCGCTGGATAATCTGGGTGGAGTGCGGGTCAACCCCAAGTTCAAGGTAGCCCAGGGCGCGCTGTTCAAGCTCGGGCGACAAGAACGCGTAGGTTCCCACCGCGCCAGAGATCTTGCCCACGCGCACGCTTTCGACCCCTGCTTCCACCCGGGCCAGATGGCGCTCAAATTCGGCGTAGAATCCAGCCATTTTCAGGCCAAAGCTGGTGGGTTCAGCGTGGATGCCGTGGGTACGGCCCATGCACAGCACACCCTTGTGGCGGCGGGCCAAATTTTCAATGGCAGTCATAAGACCGCGAATATCTTGCAGGATCAACCGCCCGGCCTGCATAAGCAAAAGAGCGTTGGCGGTGTCCACGATGTCGGACGAGGTGCAGCCCAGATGGATGTAGCGCGCGTCTTCCGCGCCCACTTTTTCCTCAAGCGAGGTCAAAAAGGCAATGACGTCGTGGCGGGTCACTTCTTCAATGGCCAAAATGCGATCCACGTCAATGGCGGCCTTGGCCTGAATATTGTCCACCGCCTGAGCGGGGATGCGGCCCATGTCGCTCCAGGCGCGGCACACAGCCAGTTCCACATCGAGCCATGCTTGATAGCGGTTTTCAAGGGTCCAGATACGGCCCATTTCCTTACGGGTGTAGCGATCAATCATGGCTGCCTCATGAAGCCGATTTGGCGGCTTTGGCGGGTGCCGATGCGGCGGACCCGGTGGTTGGCGAGGGGGCGGGAGCCGCCTTGGCGGCGCTGGTTCCAGAATCAGATGCGGGTGCGGGCGCTTTATCGCCAGCCGCGCCACCGGAAGCTGCGGCAGAGGAACCACTGGATGCGCCAGAAGAGGAGGCAGAGGAGCCGCCTTCTTCCTTAACGCCCTTGCGGTAACCGTAGTCGCTCACATACCAGCCGCCGCCTTTGAGAACAAAAGACGTGTGCGACATGATGCGGGGTGAAGGCTCACCGCACTTGGGGCAAGGTTCCTGCCCGTGAGATTCCGATGCCTTGACCCATTCTTCAAACGTATGCTGACACTTGGGGCACTGATATTCGTAGATAGGCATGGTAACACTCAAAAGGCCATAACACGGATTTAAGCCGCGCTGACCACTGCTGGTTGGTTTGCGCCCCGCGCGGCTGCCGCAAGGCAGCCGGGCCGAGCACCATATGTGACGGCGCGTAAGTTCGCAGCCGTCGGAACGCCGGTTTCCCGTGTCCGAAGCTTAGGCTTTGGCGGCTTTGGCGGGTGCCGATGCGGCGGACCCGGTGGTTGGCGAGGGGGCGGGAGCCGCCTTGGCGGCGC
>QKDT01000281.1 GCA_003251995.1 Desulfovibrio desulfuricans | reverse complement strand
CGCCGTGTATGTGGCCCCGCAATCGGTGTTGGGCCGGCGCCCCCGCGCCCTCTTTGTGCCCTTGCGCGCCACCCAGCAGATCGCCAATGCCGTGAGCTTTAGCGATATGCTTTCGCGTCAGGTCTGGCAGGTCTGGCTTTCGCTCAACGCATTTCAGGCTCTTGAGTATGCGCCTCAGGGCGCCCCGTACGAACCTTCGCGCGCTATCGCCCTTGCCCGCCAACGCGGGGCGGAGCTTGTGGTGGGTGGGTACATCAATCATTATATGGATGGCGGCAGCACCGGCTCCAGTTCGCTTTCGCTGGCTATAGAAGTTTATGATGCCCGCTCCGGCGCATTGCTTTGGTCGATGGCCCAGGGCGGTTTGATGGAAGCCCGGCAGGTTCACGATTTTTATCTTTTCTCCATCAGGGAGCGTAACCCTGGTGATCCCTCCGGCTTTATAGCCCGTTCTCTGGCGTGGGATATGGGGCGCGAAGTGTTGGCCTGGGTTGATCCCTCATCCAAGGAAAAGTCGTTCTGGGATACCGTGTTTGGCACAAAGGCCTTCTAGCCGGATGGCACTGCCCGCAAAAAAGCTGTCGGTATCGGTTTTGAGCGGGCTTGCGGCAGGCAGATTGAATTTATTTGATATGATTGTGCTTTTTTGAACAAATAGCGGTCTTGGCGTGATATTCTTTGAATCTGTATGCTTGCCTGAGTATGGCTTGGCGGCTGTGGCAGGCAAAAATTGCTGCGTGCAATGTCCTGATTAAGTTTGTAACATGCTGATTTGTTAGTATTTGATTCTTGGTGATCGCTGGCGCATGCCAAATGCGGCCTGCAAAGCGGTTTTTGCCGTTACAAGGAAGCGGGGTGGTTATGCCCCGCTTCCCCATTTTTTTGATCGCAAGAAAAAAGCTCTGTTTGACGAAGCCCTTGCCACAGGATAAGTAGTAAGAAATACTAGGGCTGTTCACTCCGTCACAAGCTCGGTGCGCCACAGCGCAACCTTAATTGCAGGGCATGCTTGGCATTTGCCTTGCGGCTGTGCGCTACATGAGCAAACGGGTGCAGTTCCTTGCCGAATATTCCCCCGCGATGTGGCTTGATGGGAAGCGGCAGAAAGGAGATCCGCCGTGTGCGCGAAGATGCAAGGTATTTATTTTGACAAGCAGGACAGGGATATCCTGGCTCTGGTCAACCGTATTCTGGAATCCGATGGTAAACAGTCGGACACTTTTCTTTTTGATCCCAGCTTGCACCCGCACGGCATCAAGGAACTGGTAGCCACCCCTGTTTCGCGCATTGCGTATGCGGTCATAAACCTGCTGCGTAACCTTCAGGCGGGCCGTACTCAGGCCCGTGACCGACTGCTCGCCCTCAAGACCCTTTACGATGAGGTGCTCAACAGCGCCCATTCGGCCTTGCGCCGCAACACGGCGCGTGCGCTCATGCAGATCATGAAGAGCATGGTGCGCGCCCACGGCAACCAGCTTGAGCAGCTTAAACTGGCCCACGATTTCCGCCGTACCGTACAGGGAACCCCCCGCGTGGTGCGCCGCATGCTTGCGCGCTATCACCTGCCGGAAATGCCCGAAAACTGGAACCAACTGGCCTTTGACGATCACGTTTACGATGCCAATACCAAGGGCCGTAAAACCCCCACCCACCTGATCATGGACGCCTGGATCAAGGGCATGCGCTCCCTTACCGTGGCTTATGAATACTGGGTGCAGCCCGAAGCCGCGCGCGAAATTTTGCGCGCAGCAGAGATTACCGGTATTGCCGTGCGTATCGGCCTGGAATTTCATGTTCCCTTTTACGGACGCTTTATCAGCCTGTTCTGGATACCCCGTGGTTTCAGCTCCAACGAGGATTTTCTGGAATTTTTGCACAGCCCCAAGGTTGCGGAGCTTATGAAGCGCGGGCGCGAGGTGCTGCGTTGGCGTCGTGAACGGGTGCTTGAAAGCCTTGCGCTCTGGAACCAAAACCAGCGCCCGAAGCTAGAAGCCCAATGGGAAGTGCCCGTGCCGGAGCTGACCGGTGAGGAGTTTTTGCGGCATGTGGGCAGAGGTCAGGCCTCGGGCCTGCATTTGGCAGAGGCCTTGCACAATCATGTGCTGCCCTCATTGCGTGAGCGCGCAGCGCTGCTCATGGAGACTGAAACGGATGAGGCAAAGACCGAACTGGCTTTTCTGGACAGCCTGAGCGTCGAATATATTGCCGATCACTGGCTTGCGCCGCAGGAACACCCGGAGATGCCCGATCTCAACAATCCTTGTGCGCATGGCGATCTGCCGCCGCTCATGCAGCTCTCTGTTGGTGATATTACCCGCGAACTCTCTGAGCTGAACCCCGGTTATCGTTTGGTGCTCAGCACCAAGGGGTTGAGTGTGGAAGACGTGGCAGAGCTGTTGTGGGACAGTGGCGGCAGCATAAGCCATCTTGAAATTTTCAACATGCGCGGCTGGATGGAGGGCAGGCACGCCTCCATCAAGGCAATCAGCGAGCTGCAACAGGCCCTTAACGAAGGGCTGGGCCCGCGCGTAAAGCAGATGATACGTATGATGGTGCGCCGTATGACCACCCAGGGGGAGGAGCGCGCCGCAAAATTCCGCCACATTCTGCATAATGTGCCCAAATTGTGGGAGCACTATCGCAACAAGCCCCTTGGTTCACGCCTTGGAACCAGCTCTGTTAGCCGCGATTCTTATGGTATGGGCTTTGTGCTGCGCGAAACCTTGCCTGCTCGCAGCCGCAAGTTTTACGCCAGGGATCAGAAACAGCCGGATATCCCCGTGTGTTCGCCGGTTGAGGAATGCGTGCGCTACACGCACCCGCGCAACCCCTCGCCCTGGCAAAAGGCGTTGCGGGTGTTGAGCCATTTGCCGGGCTGCCGCCATCTGGGCATGGAACGGCATGCCATATGGAAAACCGCCAGCGTGGACTTTCGCGTTTGCACAAAAGGCAATGTTCTTAACCTTGGCGGGCTGAGCCTTGCCTGTGGCAACGGGCTGTTGGGCAAACCCTGCCAGAAGGGTGGTAGCGAACCCTTGGGTTCTGCCTACCTTAACAGTTTTATAAGCAATTGCCTCAAGGTACTCATGGGCTTTTGCCCGGCGTTCTTCTCCTTCATGTACACGCAGAACTGGTGGTTTCTCGCCTGGTGCGGTACCTTTATCTGGTTTGGCATCACGGGTGTGCGTAACGTGGTGCAAATGGTCATGGCGGCAAAGGGGGCAACGCGTTCCACGCTCATTCACTGGAAAGATCAGGTAAACGTGAGCCGCCTGTGCGATTCGCTCATGTTTACGGGCTTTTCTGTGCTGCTGCTCGAAATGCTGGTGCGCGTGATGCTGCTCGACAAAACGCTTGGCATCACTGCGGCCCAAAATCCCTGGATTGTTTTTGGCGTGCTCAGCCTTGTTAACGGCATCTACTTGTGCGCGCACAATGTTTTTCGCGGTTTTCCCAAAGAAGCGTCCATCGGCAATCTTTTTCGCAGCATCTTGGCAATTCCTGTCTCGTCGTTGTATAACTGGATTCTGTACCAGTTTGCGTTTTTTATGGGGGTAGATAACCCGGCAATGTACCTGGTGCCCAGTGCAGCGGTTATTTCCAAGATGGCCTCGGATTCCGTGGCGGCGCTGATTGAAGGCTATGCCGACAGTCAGGTGAACCTGCGCATGCGCAGGTGGGACTACAGGAGCAAGCTTGCCAGCGTTTTTGACTGCTACACGCGGCTGGAGCTGCTGTTCCCTGATGAAGATGCGCTGATCAAACTGGCTAAGTCTGGCGGCCTGCAAGGCAGCGGCGGGGTGATGGGCAAGGAGCTTGAACGGGCTTTTATCATCAACGCTCTTGACCTCATGTATATATGGTTTTATCAACCACGTGCCCAGGATGCCTTCAGGCAGATGGCCAGAACCATGCCCGAGGCTGATCGCAACGTGCTTGCCAGGGCGCAGCTCGTGCTCACCCGTGAGCGCGAGGTCAGCCAGATGCTGGTGGATGGGCTGCTTGGACGTAATTTCTCCCGCCCATTGGCTTTTTATCTGGATAAGCGCAAAGAATATCTGCGGCGCTTGAGCAGGCTGTGCCGCCCTGGCAAAATGCGGGAGCCAGGGGGAGTTTAGTGGTTGTCGGCTGCTGACGGCGCAACCTTGGAGTGATGTTTGCTGCCAGGCTAGTGTTGGTCATGTTGACTGCACACCCCAGAGCAGACAGAACCCATAGTAATATCTTAAATTATGCCGTGGCGCAGGCGCATTCAGCCCCAGCGTACCACGCTCATACAACTGGCGCAGACTACTTTTTGCGCTGGGCACGACGCAAACCGCCTCAAAAAGGCACTGCGTCATTACATACCGGAAGTATGGGAACGACGCGGTTCCCGTCTTCAAACCACCGATGCGAGCTTGCTTTCATCGGTGGTTTTTTGTTTGCAAAAATGTGCAATGCGTAAACTATAGTCTGCTGTATTATCACGGTTTTATTTTAATCGCATCATTTGTGTGGTCAATCAATCAAAGGTGTGTTTGTGCAAAAAATAATTTTCTACTCTAGTTACTTGTGCAAAAAAGAACATTTGTAGATAAATACAAAAGAAAAAAAGAACTAACAAAATGCTTTGATAGGCTTGCATTGATTTTTTATATGGTATATTTTTTTCCACAGGAGTCTTTCATACTTACGACAGAGCATTTCACACTGATAACGTTCTGTATAACAAAAGGAGTCACGAATGAGTACGGATCTTAAGAGCATGCATATGGGTCAGATCACCTCGTTCTTTATCCCCAACGTCACTCTTGTGGGTGAGGGGTGTTCCAAAGAGATTCCTGTTCGACTGAAAAGCATCAACGGCGTAAAGCCTCTGGTCGTAACTGACCAGGGTATCGTCAATGCGGGAATCCTTAAGGTGATCACCGACATCCTTGATGCTGCCAAGATGAAGTACGCCATATATGACAAGACTATTCCGAACCCCACGGACAACAACGTTGCTGAAGCTTTTGATCTGTATAAAAAAGA
>QKDT01000213.1 GCA_003251995.1 Desulfovibrio desulfuricans | reverse complement strand
TACTTCATGCACTGTGGACGTCATTTCATCCATGGCAGTCGCGGTTTCCTGCGTGCGGAGGTTTTGCGCTCCCGCGCCGTCAGAGACCTGCTGGAAGTTATGCTCCATCAGGCCTATGGCCTCGGTCAGGCTGTCTGCCGCCGCGCTTATGGATGCGTTGACCTCACGCATGTGCTTCATGGTGGATTCTATTTCTCGTTCTTTTTGCACAAGTGTGGTCACATCGCGGGCAATTTCCACATAACCGATTTTGTTTCCATGCCCATCGCGCAGCACATCGCTGACCGGCTGTACAAAGTGCGGTTGCAGCGCCGAGCCGATATCAAGCGTGCGCCCAAGTATGGGGCCGCCACTCAGCTTGGATTGCGCAATGGGGCAGTCTTCGCTCTTGCACACATTGGTATTGAAGTTGTCGTGGCAGAATTGCCCGCGAAGCTGCTCAATGTCTTTTTCTAGCAGGGTTTCTGTAGCTTTGTTGGCAATGATGATGCGGTAGTCGTCGTCCACGCCAAAGATGGGGTCTGGCACGGCATTGAGCAGGTTTTTGTAGCCCTGCACTTCTGTGAGCATGTTTTCAATCTTATCAAGCAGGCGGTTAAACCACGCCGCCAGCATGCCAATTTCATCCTTGGAGGAATACTTGATGCGGTTTGCCAGTACTGCTCTGTCCTCTGCAATTTCCTGAATTGTCAGGCGAATGCTCTGAACAGGCCGCAGCACAGTAATGCTGAGTACAAAGAAGGTCATCACCAAGGGGACGACTAGCAAGGTAAGAAAGGTCGCTAAAAGGATGATTCCCGCCTGGCTCATGATGTTTTGCTGTTCTGTCAGGTCAGCGCTGAAAATAAGCACGCCAATTTGTTTGTTTTTATAATCGGTAATGGGCATGCCAGAAAGCAGGGTAGAGCCGACAATTTTGGTGGTGGAACCTTTGCGGGTAGCGTCAAGAAAAGATTTGTCCAGCAAACCCTCGATCTTGCCATCCTTGGTGCCTCTTACAAGAACATAAGAATCAGCAACAATCGGGTTTTTATCCTTATTTTGCAGTCCTGTAGCCACCTTGAGGTGCTCGGCGTTCATGTACAGCAGTGCGGATTGCCCCTCGCCAGCACTCAAACCGTTGAGTACATGTCCAAAGTTGACCAGCACCTCTACAGAACCCAGTCGGTTGCCAGAGAGCCCGGTAACGGGCGCTAGGCCTCGAATTTCAAAGCCTCCGCTGCCAATTTCCACGCCGCTCAGGGCTTTGCCGTTTTTGTTTACGTCCAGAACCGTGGGGCGAAACGAAGAAAGATCGTCGGAGATATCAACCCATTTGCCATTACGCTTGGTCTGTTTGTCGCGCCACAGGCGCGCAAAACTGCGAGCAGGAGGGAAATGGTAGTGTATCTGCGCCTTTTCGCCGATAACTGCCTTGAATCCTTCAAGCATGGGTGCAAGAGATGTGCGCAGCATTTCGCGTCCCTTTTGGGATGCGGGGCTGTTCTCATCGTTGATATCGCCTTCCATAGCCGTTTTGTAGGCGGCTTCAACTTCTGGCAGCCTGCTTACCAGGGCAGCCATACGCATGGCCTGCTCGCTGCACAGTTCAATAGCCTGAGACATCTGCGAGGCTCTGGCTTCAATCAGCGTCTGTATATTTGTTTCGTTAAGTTTTTCAAATTGCTTTTGAATAACAAGGTAGCAACAGATGCCGATAGCAAGTGTTATACCGGCAATTGGAATACAGACTTTTGCTCGTAACTGCATAAGAGTTCTCCATATGCAATATTTTTGGTAATCTTATCGTTCGATTGTAATAAAACATTAGGGGAGATAACCGATAGCTAAATGAAAACTCAAAACACTATCAGATATCACAATATACAGCAATTATTACTAATGCTGTGAAAATTGAAAAAAACATGCTTACCATAGTGGTACAAAATGACAAGTAGTATATTGATATTGCCCAGTAATGAGAAATAATTCTCAAATATGTTCTTTGTTGCATTGCCAAGCAAAGCTTTCAACCTATCTTTGTGGTAGTAATAGACGATGCATGCCCTCGCGCACAGCAGAAACAGGGGGCTATGGTCAGCAATGGCGGCAGGTTGGCAAAGTATGTTGGCAATAGGCTGGTTGCTGTAGCGACAACCTGGCCTAGGCCGGATATGGTCAAAAGTTGCTTTGCGCATGGCTTTTGGGGAGGCAGCGGCGCCATTTTGCCTTTTGACGGGCCATGCCGTAGTATTTCTCTAACGGTAGGTTGCCTGCCGTTTTGTTTACGTGCTTGCAACACGCAACCCCGGAGCAGGCGACCTGCCCGGTGGTATTTTGCTTTTTGACCATGCGTTTTACGCCAGGGAGTCTATGAATTCTTTTACTGTAAATACAGAACTGTGCCGCAAAGACGGTATTTGCGCCAAGGTGTGCCCTATCCAGCTTATTGATGGCAAGGTTGGTGAATACCCCACCATGAGCGCGCATAAGGCCAAGGTGTGTTTTGGCTGCGGGCAGTGTATGGCTTTTTGCCCTGTCAATGCCTGTTCCGCGCCGGGCCTTTCGTCGCAGGACAGCCGCCCCTTGCAGCCACAACAGCTACCGGCGGCAGAGCAAGTAGAAGAGCTTGTGTTTTCACGTCGATCTGTACGTAATTTTAAAAACAAACCCGTACCGCGTGAATTGCTGGGGCGCATTCTTGACGGCGCGCGCTTTGCACCCACTGCCAAAAATATGCAGGAGCTGCGCTGGGTTGTGCTTGAAACCCGTGAGCAGACGGAAAAATTGGCGGCACTGGTGGTTGACTGGATGCGCACCCTGCCAGGAATAGACCCTGATAGAGCAAGGGATGTGCATACCGAAAGCCTCGTGCGGATATGGGACTCGGGCTATGACGTCATAACCCGCTCGGCCCCGCAGATTGCCTTGATTGTTGCCCCAAAGGGGGTCTGGAGCGCATCCGATGCTGCCATTGCAGCCGCCTATCTTGAGCTGCTGGCCCAAGCGCACAAGGTTGGCTGTTGCTGGGGCGGCTATGTGTGTTTTGCCATGGGGCATCCCTCTGCCCATGCCCTGCGGGCCTTTGCAGGCATTAAGGAAGATGAGCAGGTCTATGCCGCGCAGATGATGGGGTTCCCCCAGCTTACGCCGCATTTCAAGCCTCCGCGCAAGGCACTTGATGTTACCTGGCTGTAACCTGCGCTAGTACAGCCGACCAAGAATAAAAACAGGCGACAACCTGGGCTTTATACCCAGGCTGCCGCCTGTTTCATTATGTTTGCCTAAACCGCTTTACATTAAAATGTTCCGCGCCATCAAGGGCTGGCGTCCGCTGCTGGGCTGAGAATATCTGGGGGGCAACGTGGTGCGCATTGGCCTGGATGTCCTCGGTTAAGCAAGCGTATTTTCAAGAGATAAAGACATTACTGTTTGCTGCGGCGAACAGTAATGGTCTCGCCGCCAATGCCCCAGTTGTCCATGGAAACTTCTTCAATGATAACCACGGTCGTAGCGGGGTTTTTGTTCATTACCCTTTGCAGAAGTTCTGTAACACCACTGATAAGTTCCGCTTTCTGCGCCGCTGTGGGGGCTTCTGTTCCGCCTGTAACCTTAATGTTTACAAATGGCATGCTTTCCTCCGCTAGTGCTGCCCATCGGGGGCTTTTTCCATAACAACCTTGATATCTGCCGGTTTGCCAAAGTAAGGCCATGTTGTAACCAGCACGTCAATGCCTGTGGCGGCATACTGGGCGGCATTGTCGCCGTTGACGCCGCCAGCGGCAAGAATAACGATGTTGTCGCGCAAGGCGCGCACCGCGCCCACCGTGGTGGCAAGGGTTTCGCAATCAAACTTCTCGCACTGCACAATATCAATGCCAGCTTCAGCCACGAGCAAGGCATCGTCAAGGGTATCCACCTCTGCGCAGATTTTACGTTCAGGGGCCCTCAAGCGCAGTTTGTCCATCGTGGCGGCAAGGTATCGCAGTGAAGCCTGCGGGTCGCCTGGCAGAAACATTCTGTGCTGCTCAAAAACCAGGATGCTGTCGGAAAGGTTTTGCCTATGCACAATTGCTCCGCCGTTCATGGCGGCTTCAAGGCAAATTGTTTTGGCACCGGGAAAGTTCTTACGCGTTACGGCAACGCGCACGGCGGGGTTGGCTGTGTGCGCCTGTTCCACCATATGCGCTGTCCGCGTGGCGATGCCGGTCATGTATTCCATGAGGGTCTGGGCTATCTTCCAGCCACGGTGCAGGGCTGCCGCATAGCCCCTGGCCTCCAGGCACTGTTGACCGGCCTTGAGTTTATCGCCGTTGGCGGCGGTGCGGCTGACAGCAAGGCCACATTTTTCCAACAATAATTGGGCTTCTTCCACGCCGCTGATGGTGCAATCCCCCTTGGGGGCAAAGCGCATGATCCCAGGGGCTGAGGCGATGCCAAGCAGCTCAACGGTAAGGTCAAGACCGGGGCAGTCGTCTGCCAGCAGTCTTTCCAACCATGTATCAGAACAGGCAAAATGCATGAGATGCTCCTGATAATGCATAATGGTACACAGGTTTGAGTGCTGCCGCAGCAGAGGTGTTCCGGCGGCTGCGCAGTGGCACTCATCCGCATTAAGGCAATGAAATAAACAGTATTTTTACAGTAACGACGCTCTAGAGCCGGTTGCCATTGGAAATGTTTATTTTTTCTGGCCTTGCCTAGGAGGAGTGCGCCAGCAATCTCACAAAAAATATTTAAGGGTATAGCGGGGAAGCCGTTCTTTTAGCATGACCCCCTGTAGCCCGCTGCCCGATCAGAAAAAAACTGCGCCCATGGGAGATGCAAAAGTGGGTGAGAACCCGCAAACGGTATGCTGCCATCCTGTTTTAGAATGACTTTTTTTGACACCAGTCAATGCCAATGTACAAAAAAAGGCTGATGATAGCCAGCACGCCACAGAGCAGGGTGGCTCGCTGGAATTCACCTGTGGAAACGGCATTGAACACTTCAAGCGACAGGGTGTTGGTGCGGCCCGCAATATTGCCGCCGAGCATAAGGCTTATGCCCACCTCGCCCATGGCCC
>QKDT01000115.1 GCA_003251995.1 Desulfovibrio desulfuricans | reverse complement strand
ACCTGTTTCGTCGCAACGGGCTCTACTGGCTCAAGGCAAAAGACATCAACCTCGGGCCGTTTTGCCCGCGCTGCTATGAAAGCGAGGGCGGGCTTATCCGTCTTGAACGTAATGAGGGCGTGCTGCACTGCCCGTATTGCCATGCGGCACTTTCGTGCCCGCCACACTACTGCGCGCATGAAGACGAGCAGCCACGCGCGCGTATAATACCATTTGCCTACTGACATTTTGCACTGCACAAAGAAACAAGCACCTTGCCGCCTCAACCGCTGCAAGGTGCTTGTTTTATCGGATAGTCTACGTTTTATCACATTTCTGTAACAGGGATTCAGCAATTTTGGCAGCGCTGTTTTCTTGCGCAAGCCCGCTCCAGCGGGTATGGTACTTTTACGAAAGGTACTGCCCGCCCCTTCCGCTGGCAGGTTTCAACGAACCTTTCCGACAAGGACACGCATGACCCGCCCACGGCAGATCCATGTTCTTCTTCTTTGCGAAAGCGAATCCATGGCCGCTCTGGACAGACGCGCCCTGCGTGAGGTTGGGGCCGAGCGCATTGAATGCCTCACCTCCGGCGTTGCGGCTGCCCGCATGCTGGCTGGCCTTGACGAGCCCCTCCCTTCTTTTCAGCCCGACGTGGTGGTTTGTTCGCAGCGCCTATCCGACATGGACGGCGAGCAGTTCTGCGCAATTTTGCGCCTGCACCCCATGCTGCTGGATATGCCGGTGCTGCTCATTTTGCCCCATGACAGTGAAATGGAGCAACTCCGCACGCTTGGCTGCGGTGCAAGCGCCCTGCTCTCCAGGCCGTATTCCTTCAGTCAGCTCAAGGCCCACCTCGATTTTCTGGCAGCCTCGCGCGCCGCGATTGAAGACCTGGAAAAGGCCGACCACCTTGCCGATACCAAGGCCTTTGACGAGGCCGTGGCTACATACGGAATTTTGCTCAAGCCCATCCGCCAGCCCGAGGATTACTTTCGCGTGGGGATGCAGTGCCTGGAGCAGCGCAAGTGGAACAGCGCAATCAACGCCTTTCAGCGAGCAATGCGCGGCGCACTTATTCAGGGCAAGGCAGAGCTTGGCATGGCGGCGGCCTGGAAAGGCAAGGGCGACATGGCCCGCTACCGTCATTATCTTGCCCTGGCGGCAGCCACCTTTGTGCGCGCGCGGCAGTGGAACCGCGCCAGGGCCGTGTATGCCCGCATGCTACAGGAAGACCCCAGCGCGCGGAGCCCCTTTTTGTCTGAGGCCTTGCAGCAGATACGCCAGGGCAACTTTGATTTTGCGGCGGGAATTCTGGCCCAGGGCTATGAAATTACGCCCAGGCAGCAGATCAGTGAGCGCATGGCGCAAATCTGCCTTGCCACAGATGCCCCCGACGATCTGCTGAAAAACATGGAAGCCTGCCTTGAACAGGCCTTGGGTGCAGATGCCGAGGCGCTTAGCGCAGAAATACGTATATCGCTTGAAACACTGACGCGCGAAGCCGAGGCCAAAAAGCTTGAAGAAGCCACGGAACGCCAGTGGAAGGCCAGTAGGGCTGCCCGTGAACGGGAAGAAGCGGAAGCTGCATCCGCTGAAGGGCTGGAAAATCCGCTGTCCCCCATGGGTCAGGCACAGCAGGGATTAACACAGCAAGGCCAGGCATCTGCCGCAGAAAGCCCCCGTGTGCCCACCAATGCCGGGCGTCCGCGCGCGCAAGTCGGTATTGAACTGGCGGATGAAGATGTGCCGGATCTGCACCAGCAGGCCTCTGCCATCAGGTCGGGCAGCCTGCGCGCCGGTCAGGGTGCAGCCTCGCCAGTTATCTCGCTGTGGGGAGAGCACGACGGGGCCGGTCAATCTGCTCAGGCAGCCCAAAGCCCGGGGGAAGCAATGCAACCCGCCATCTCTGGTGCTACCCCTATTCCGCCGCGGCTTGACCCGCTCTCGCGGGGCAAAAGCGCGGGAAGTTTGCTGGGCGGCAAAAGCAGCCTCAGCGATATGATGTCCATTGTAAAATTTACCTGGAAGCAGGCCTTCCGAAAATAATTGCTAAGGTCTTAGGGCCGTTGCTGCCAAAGCAATCAACGACAAGCGGCGCAAACGGGCAACCCCCGCTTGCGCCGCTTGTAAATAGAAGCATTGCTTGGTCAAAAAAGTTCAGTGCAGCCAAAGACCACGTGAGCGGCTAACAAGACCTCTAGCGCTTAACACGCATGAGCATGTCCTCACCCGTAAGCGCGTGCAGATGCCGCACCCGCCACAGATAACAGCCAGCCCCAAATCCCAAAGCCACAATATAGGCTATCCAGAACCCAACCGCCCCCATAGCCGGAACCAGAAGGTCGGTGCGCGCCAGGGCAAAGCCCAAGGGCAGCCCCACAAGCCAGTAAGCCGCAAAACAGATGACGGAAATAATCCGTGTGTCGTTGTGCCCACGCAGAATACCAATACCCGCAACCTGAAGCCCGTCCACAATCTGATACGCCGCCTGATAGAGCAACAGTTGCATGGCAAGCGCGGCAACAGCCGCATCCTGGGTGTAAATGGACACAATACCGTGCCGGAACAGCACCGTGATCGTGGCAATAAGCAGAGCAAAAACCACGCTCAGCGTCAGGGCCGTACGGGCGACAATCTTGGCGCGCTCTGTCTGCCGCGCCCCCAGGCAGCGACCAACGCGGATGGTGGCTGTCATGCTGATGGAAAGCGGCACCATAAAAACCAGAGCCCCAAAGTTGAGGGCAATCTGATGACCAGCCACCATCACGGTTCCCAACGGGGCCAGCAGGATGGCGCTGAGCGCGAAGAGCGAAACTTCAAAAAACAGTGCTAACGCACCGGGAAAGCCGATGCGGAACACCCGCAGCACAAGCGCACCGTCAAAACGCGGGCCGCAGGGGCTCCCGCCCTTGAACAAAGGGGCAAACAGCGGCCCAAGCTTTTTGTACTGCGGATCGCGGCGCAGATAATACAACATGCACAAGGCCATAAACCAAAAGCTTACGGACGAAGCCACGCCGCAGCCCACGCCGCCCATCGCTGGCAAGCCAAACTTGCCATAAATAAGTACATAGTTGCAGGGAACATTGAGCGCCAGCCCCAGCAGGCCGATAACCATAGCCGGGCGCGTGCGGGAAAAACCCTCAAGAAAGCTGCGCAGGTTCACAAAGAGCAAAAATCCCGGCAAACCCCACATGATGGCGCGCAGATACGCCCCAGCTATTTGGGCAAGCTCAGGCTCAAGCCCAAAAATTTCCAGGTGGAAGGATATGACGTAATAAAAGCTCACCAGCACAATGCTCATGCCAAGCGTGAGCCACAGGCCCTGCCGCAGCAGATGCGCCGCACGCTCAGCCTGCCCGGAGCCCACAAGCTGGGCGCTCAGGGGAGAGAGCGCCAGCAGGCAGCCAATACCAAGCAGGGCCACGGGTGCCCATATGGAACCGGCAACCGCCACCGCCGCCAGAGCCTGCGCACTGTATAGTCCGCTCATAGCCGTGTCGGCAAAGGTCATGCCCGTCTGTGAAAGTTGGGCAATAAAGATAGGTAGACCCACCGCGTAAAAACGGCGGGCCTCAGAAAGGGAAAAGATTTTTTCAAACATACAGTTCTCACAGGTGATCCATGGCGCGGGCCAAGGTCAGCGCCAGAGCGAGCCCAGTTGTACCGGGGTAATACGAGTTCAGCCCGCGCCGCAACGCGCGAAACTTTGGGGGAGAAAAAGGTTACGGGCGAATGCGCCCTTGTGTGTCAGCGCAAAAACAATCCCTCGGACGGCAGGGTTTTGCCCATAATATCCGCAGCCCTGCCCACCAGGGCCTCAATGGCTGCGCGCCCTGCCGCGCCAAGATCAAGGCTGAAATCGGTCACAAAAGTTTTTATGTGGGCGCTGGTGACGCTTTCTTCCATTTCCTGCGCGTGCGAACGTATAAATTCGCGCGAATCCTCGGGGTGGGCATTGGCGTAGGCCAGGCTGGCAGTAATGGTGTTTTGCACCCGCCGGGCCAGAGGCAGCGGCAGGTCGCGCCGCACTGCAATGGCCCCCAGTGGCAGGGGCAAGGAAAATTCCGCCTCCCACCACTGCCCTAGATCGAGCAGTTTCACAAGGCCTTGGCGCGCATAGGTAAAGCGCCCCTCGTGGATGATCAGCCCAAGATCTGCCTCGCCGTTGCTCACGGCGGTCATCACATCGCTGAACAACATTTCTTTGCGCGGCCCCTGAAAACCGCCGTGCAGGGTCAGCAACAAGTTGGCGGTTGTCAGCAAGCCCGGCACCGCCACCGTGGCATTGCGCCAGTCTTCGGGCTTCAAATTTTTGCGCGCCACCACAAGGGGGCCGCAGCCCCAGCCAAGAGCCGCGCCTGACGACATCAGGGCATAATCATGCATGATCTCGGTGGTTGCGCCAAGCGACATCTTGGTTACGTCCAGCGCCTTTTGCCGGGCAAGATTGTTCAGTTCTTCCACATCAGCCATGTGTGGCGTGATCGGCGCGGGGATCGGCACCAGACCGTGCAGCATGGCATGAAAAATATAGGTATCGTTGGGGCAGGGGGAAAGGCCGAAGGACAGGTTTTGCGGCGGCAAGGCAGACATTTTTTCCTCACGTTGACAGTGTGCGGCGGCGGGGCTTAATCTGCGAGCGGCATTTTGCCCCCAATCCATGCACAGGATTCAAATATGCTAGACGCAACATACTACGCCGCACTGGGCCTTTCGTCTATCCGCGAAAAGGTACTCTCCGGGGAGCGGCTTTCGCCCGAAGACGGGCTGACCCTGTTCAATTGCCCAGATATTACCGCCGTGGGCGCGCTTGCGCTGCACGTGCGCTGCCGCCTGCACGGTCACAAGGCTTTTTATGTGGTCAACCGGCAGATCAACTATACCAACGTGTGCGTCAACGGTTGCACCTTTTGCGCCTTCAGGCGCGATAGAGAGGACGAACCCGGCGCGTTTGCCTTGAGCCTTGAGGACGTGCTGACCCGACTGCGCGCGGCGGACGCAACCCCCCTGCACCTGGACGAACTGCACATTGTGGGCGGCTGCCACCCCACCCGTCCGCTTGCGTGGTTTGAGGAAATGATCCGCG
>QKDT01000120.1 GCA_003251995.1 Desulfovibrio desulfuricans | reverse complement strand
CAGTGGATATCGCAGCCATTATCGCTCAGCAGGACGCAGTGCGCAAAGCCCTTGAAGGGCAACCGCAAGAAGCCCAGGATATGTTGAGCGGGTATGTCAAATCCCTGCCGGGGTACTGGTCTTTTTTTGCTTTTGACCTCAATGGGCGCATTGTTGCCGGGATTAACGCCGACAAGGGTGACCTTACCGGGGGGGACAGAAAAAATCGGGACTATGTTCGCCAGATATTAAGCGGTAAGGACGTGGCCCTGAGCGAAAGCGTTATGAAGGCCACATCAGGTGATGTGCTTATCTATGTGGTGGCAAAAGCAGTGCGCGGTAAAGACGGCACGTTACTTGGGGGGGTGGCGGTTTGCCCCCGCTGGTCCGATTTTACGGGAAAAACCATTGATCCCATTAGGTTGGGGCGTCGCGGCTACGGTTTTACCATCGACAAAAGTGGACGGTTCATCTCCCACAGTCTGGATAAAAAACTGCTGCTTCAGGACTATTCCAAAGAAAAATTTATTCAGGATGCGCTTGCCAAGGGCAGCGGCACCTTCAGCTATGTTTGGAAGGGTGAAGACAAGTTTATGTCTGTGGCCACGGTTCCGGCTACGGGGTGGATTGTGTGCATGAGCGCCTATGATACCGAGCTGACCGCACCCGCGGCAGACCAGCGGTCTGTACTGTACATAATTGGCGTGGGCGCAGCCATTTTGCTGAACATCGTCCTTTGGATTATTAACAAAACAATGGTATTCCGCCCGCTGCAACGCATATCCGAGTTCACGGAGGCCGTTGCCAAGGGCGACTTCAAGGCCACGCTTTCTGGCAAGTACCGTGCGGAGATGCGGCGCTTTGCAGATCATTTGTGCATAATGGTGAACGAGCTAAAAAGACGCCTTGGCTTTGCGCAGGGTGTGCTCAACGGCATACCTACCCCCTGCTTTATTGTGGATGGCGATTTTAAAGTGACCTGGCTTAACGAGCAGATATGCAGTTTGCTGGACAAGCCAGCCCCCAAGGAAACATACATGGGGCAGCGTTCCGGGCAGTTCACGCGTGGCAACCCCAACCACGAAACGCTTTCCGATACGTCTATCAAGGAACGCAAGTCCTTGAGCCGAGAATACGATTTCGCGGCGGAATCTGGCAAACAATTACGCATTTTTGTTCAGACAACGCCTTTCTATGATTTGGATGGCGGCATGCTGGGCTCCATCACCTTCTGGACTGATCTGACAGAAATCTATGGGCAAAAAACCCGTATTGAAGCGCAAAATGCAGCCATAGCCCAGACCGCTGTTGAAGTTTCAGAAGTGGCGGAAAATATCGCAACAGCTTCGCAGCAGCTTTCGCGTCAGATCGCGCATTCCAGCCAGGGCGCGCGCGAACAGAGCGGGCGTGTCAGCGATACCGCCAACGCTGTGGAAGAAATGAACGCCACTATCCTTGAAGTTGCCAGAAGTGCCTCCGCTACCTCGGAAAATGCCCAGAAGGCAAAGCAGAAGGCCGAGGACGGGGCGCAGCTTGTGGAAAAGGTCAGCGATGCGGTGGAAAGCATACGTAGCGAGGCTGGGCAGATGACCAACAGCATGCGCAGCCTTGGGGAACAGGCGCAGGGTATTGGGGCCATCATGGGGGTTATTTCGGATATCGCCGATCAAACCAATTTGCTGGCCCTTAACGCGGCTATTGAGGCGGCACGCGCTGGCGAGGCCGGACGCGGCTTTGCTGTGGTGGCAGACGAAGTGCGCAAGCTGGCGGAAAAAACCGCCCATGCCACCACCGAAGTGCGCACGGCTATCAACGGCATACAGAGCGGTACCAGCACTGCCGCCGCCCAGATGGATGCCGCAGTGGAGCGTGTGGCCCAGGCTACCGAGCTTGCCCAGCGTTCAGGCGAGGCCCTGGCTGAAATCGTGAGCATGGTCGAATCTGCAGGGGATCAGGTGCGGTCCATTGCCACTGCCGCGGAGCAGCAGTCTGCCACATCTGAAGAAATCAACCGTGCGGTCAGTTCCATCAGCGCCATCGCTTCAGAAACGGACGAGGCCATGGCGCAGTCCACCGAGGCCATAAACGCACTTGTGGCGCAGACCAAAAAACTTGAACAACTCATAATGGCCTTGCGCTCCGGCAACGGAGCCGCTTAGCCCTCTAGCCCCGGCGTTTGGGGCGTGCGTATAGTGGTGTTTTGCGGCAGTCGGTTGTTAGGCCCTTACGGGTCGCAACCGGCTGCCGCATTTGTTTGGCAAAAAAGATGTGATTTATTTACAGACTTTATCTGCCTTTCGCCAGCTTTGCAGTTCAATAATATTGCCCTCGGGATCACGCGCGTACACAAAAACTGCCTCCATCCCATCAGGATACGCAGCGGTGACTGTTTTTCCCACTTGTCCACCCCCAGCGGCCTTAATCGCAGCAAGTGTCGTTTCCACATCGTCCACTTCAAATGCAAGGTGGGCCAAACCGGGGCGATTTACTTCTGGCGGCAGGGCTTCGCGTAGGCTGTCATAAGAAAAAATTTCAAGTGTCGGGTGGTCGTCTGCATAACCGGGCAGCAACAGGTGCTCACCAACAATGTGCGCGTCAGGCAGTTGGGTAAGTTCATCCAGCCACTGACCGCGCAGGTCGCGTGTCTGATCAATGTGTTTGCAGTGTAGCACATTGGTATAAAATGCAATAAGTTTGATGGCATCCTGTGCAATGATATTTGTATGCACATAGCGAAACATGGCTTCTCCTTGCCTGGCATGCTGGCGTTAAAAAATGTGTGGTGTAAAAGCAATCGCTGGATTCGACTGGCTGTGCCGTTCATGCAGGCAAAGGTTATTTATGTCATGCGCCGTGCAGTTTCAATGCAATGGCAGGGGCGTAAGCGTTGTCCAGCACGAGCGCCGTTTGAGCTAAAAGGATTGTCTTTACTGCTCTTTGCGCAATGTAAAGGACTTACACAATCATGTATGTATTCTGTTAGTTAGAGATATAGATATATATGCTAATATGAACTATTATTATGTTTAGCTTGTATGGTAGCTATTTTTGAAATTATATACTGCACTTATAAACTTGATACTTTGTCAAAGAATAAAACAAAAATATATTGCAATAGATAGCCACGTTTTGTAAAAAAAAGTATATTTGCCCTGAACTATTATAAGGGGACATAACGTGGAAACTATTTCTCTTAAAGAAGTGGCAGTTCCAATTATCAAGGCAATTGATAGCTGTAATTATCTTTTGAGATCGCACCATCGGCGAACAGCGGTTATTGCACATCACATTGGCAAAAAGATGCGCCTGAGCGCTGACCAGCTCTTCAGACTTGTTATTTCTGCTGCAATTCACGATATTGGTGCTTTGTCAGTTCAGGAGCGTGATGCGCTTATCAAAGAGGATGTACTGAATCCCAGGCCGCATTGTGAAATGGGATATAGAATGCTGTTGTCATTTGAACCGTTCAAGGATGTTGCCAGAGTCATACGGCACCACCACATCCACTATGATGCCTCGTTAGCAATGGATGAGGGCGAAGTCCTGCTTGAAAGCCACATCCTGCATCTTGCAGACAGGGTGGATGTTCTTGTTGATGCAGATGTTTTTGTACTCAAGCAAAAAGCTACAGTGGTAGAAAAAATAAGAGCCAATGTATCTACAACTTTCCATCCAGATGTGTTTGCTGCTTTTGAAGAAGCCAGCAGGCCGGACATTTTTTGGATTGAAATCAACAATCTTGAACTTGATCAACTTTTCAGAATGGTCGATTCATCGTTAAATTTCAATCTCACGCTGGATAATGTTGTAGACTTTGCGTCGACAGTATCGCGCATCATTGATTTTAGAAGCCACTTTACCGCCTCACATTCGTATACCGTAGCCCATGTTGCCTGCGAAATCGGCAAGATGGTCGGCTTTTCGCATGAGCGTTGCCTTAAATTGAAGATCAGCGGGTATCTGCATGATATCGGCAAGATCGGGGTGGACCCCGGCCTGATCGAAAAAGCCGGCCCCCTTACAGATGATGAATTTGATCAGGTAAAGCTACATGCATACTACACCGGGCAGATTTTGGACAGCCTCAGCATTTCAGAATGGTTTAATGAAGCAGTGCTGTGGGCTAAAAATCATCACGAAAAGGCGGATGGTTCTGGCTATCCGTACTGTTTACGAGACGAAGACATGGACGTTGGCTCCAAGATTGTGGCGTTTGCAGACGTGATCGCGGCGCTGATGGAGGAACGACCATACCGTAAAAGCCTGCCCATCGAGACGGCCTTTGAAATAATCAGGCAAAGCCTTGCTGCAAAAATTTCAGAGCAGCTCTTTGGTGTTATTGAAAGCCATAAAGATAAGATAAACAGCACCGTGCTACGTTGCCAAACAAACATCAAAAAGCACTACCTGCTGGAACCTGTTTATTAAAGGCATGTTGGCAGGAGGTCGTGAGGTGGGCAGTAGCAGCATGTGGGCAACCGGCAAGCGTAATTTCAAGAACGCTGCGGCCTGCATGTAGAGTAGACAAGGGTAAAAAAATATATAGTCTGGACAGGTACATGAAACTGCTGCCAGGCAGGGTTGGTGTGCGAATTTGTTGCAATTAAAGGTTTACCATGGACATCGCGAGCGGTAACCCTGCTTTTCAGCAAAGCCAGGGTGGAAATAAGCGTATTTGCAAAATTTTGGCAGTGCTGCTGGTGATCGCCTGTGTTGAAACAGGCGTTTATTGGCGATTTGCCCTTCCAACCTCTGCGCCTGTTGGCGTATCTGCAGCGCTGTCGCCGCAGGAGGCCCTTGACTATATCCATGATACAGTCGGCCTGCTTGTTGTAGACGTGCGCAGTAGAAAGGAGTTTGCTGACGGGCATTTGTCTGGCGCTGTAAATATGCCCTTGTATGCCTTTCACTCACTGGTAAAGACCATACCGTCGGGCGTGCCTGTGCTGCTGCATTGCCAGTATGGATACAGGGCGCTTCAGGCATACAAGCTCTTCAGGCGGCTGCGACCAGACGTTGTAAATGTTCGCTATGCTGCCGGGCAGTTGCACTTTACATTTTTATCGCCGGGTGACGCCGCAGAGCAACAGCCGTAGCGT
>QKDT01000212.1 GCA_003251995.1 Desulfovibrio desulfuricans | reverse complement strand
CATTGCCCGAGGCGACCGCAGCGCCGGTAAGCAATTTGTTGACCTCCACGCGCTCACCTTTGCGGAGGTGCATGGACGATCCCCCTACAGTGGATGCGGCTGGTGTGATGCGGATTTTTTCATTAAGTTTCACTCTCTTGGCGCGCACGGCGTCCAAGGTTAGAAACATGGACATCACCTTGGTGAGCGAGGCGGGGGGGATGGACATGTCGGCGTTTTTTTCAAAAAGCACCTTGCCGGTGTCCATATTAAGCAGAATGACCGCCCGAGCCCCCCTGGCTGCCAGGGATTGCGTTGCTCCTGCCAGCAGCAGGGCGCACAAGGCGCAGAAAAAAAAGCTGAAGGCCGCCGCACGCCGCAAAACACTGGCGTCCGGGGGCGGAGCAGACGGCGCAACGCGGGGGCTGTCTCCTTGCTGTGGCCTGCCATGGGCAAGCCTGCCTAAGCCGGGGTATTGTATGGTGTCTAACTTATCCATCATGCCTATAGGTGCGGTTGCCTTCTTCCACTGCCTGGAGGGCAAAAGCCAGCAAAACCGGGCCAGCGATAAGGCCAACCGGTCCAAAACTCGCCAAGCCGCAGAGAATGGCAATTATCAGTACAAAGAATGGGGCATTGATGCCCTTCTGCAAAAAGAGCGGGCGCAGGATATTATCCACGCCAGCCACCACCACAACGCCCCAGAGGGCCAGACCAATGGCAGCCATGCTTTTGCCCGTAAACCAGAGCGAAAGGCAAAGCGGCAACCACACTATAGCTGTGCCAATAGCGGGGATAGGAGCCACCAGCGTGGCAAGCAAACCCCAAAAGGCAGGCTGGCGCACCCCTGCAACGGCAAAAGCGATGCCGCACAAAATGCCCTGAGCCGCAGCTACCAGAATGATACCCAGCAAGATTCCCCTCAGCGCCCGGTGGATGGCGGCCGTAAAGCGACCAAGCATAAGCTGCGGTATGTGAAATATCCTGCCGGAAATTTTACGAATATGCCGAGCATATACAGTAAAGATCACGGTGAGCGTAAAAAACAAAAAGCCAGTCCACAGCACTGTCATTGTGCCGCCAAGAAAATCCATGCTTCGGCTCAGCAGCATGCTCATGGCATCGCCAAAAAAGGCATCCAGTTTTTGCAGAAAGTCGCTGACCATTTTTTCCATGCGCGGATATTCAGCCAGGCTTTGCCGCCATTGCTGGATATTCGCCACCCAGTCGGGGGGCAACTGAAAGTTGTTGGCTTGCAGTTCACGCAGGCGTTCAAAACCCGCCGCGGCCTGAGGTGTAACCAGCAGGGCAAACATGGCAATGGGAACAAGAATGGAAGAAAGAAGCACGGTAATGTACGAGTATAGAGGAAGGCTGCTTGAAAGGGCTAGGCGGAACTTACGCCAACGGTGCCCGCCGCTGGTTTTCTCGAGTCGTTTGCGCCACATGCGCCCTTTCATTTGTAATGAGCGATAGAGCGGCAGCGACAGGCATGACAGGCAGGCAGCCATGAATATGGTCACCGGATTGCGCCAGAGCAGCAGATATAGTGCGAGCGCAGCCAAAAGGTAAAGCAGGCGCGGCAGCGTTAGAGTCATAATAGGCCTTGGGTTGTGTGGCGCGGTTGCTCAACCGCTGCCAAAACATTGGAACGCGCAAGCGTAGCAAAAGCGGGCAGGGTCTGCCAAGGGGGCTCATGACACAAATGCGCCAGGATTGGTGTGTTTGTGCAGCAAGGCCAGAAGCGCCAAGGGGACAGGCAGGCCGCATTGACCAGGCAGAAATCTTTTTGACAGGCGCGCTCCGCAACTCTGCGGTTGTGCAGAGAAGTCGGAGCGCGCCAAAGGGTCGCACTGCGGTTGTGGTTGCGCGTTGCCGCGCTACGGAAAATAATTCTGGAAAAGGCCGCTGCCGCAAAGCCCCAACAGGAGCGGCGACAGGCGGAGGCAAGGGCAAACGCCCAGGCCTTAGTTCAGCACGTTGCTGCCTTTAAAACTGATATTGATAACTTCATAGGTGACGCGCCCGCGCGGGATATCCACGGTCACTTCGTCACCCACTTCGCGACCAAGCAAGGCCTGACCCACGGGGGAAAGAAACGAGATGGAGCCCTTGGCGGGATCGGCCTCGTCAGGGCCAAGAATGGTGAAAGAGCGGGCATCACCACTGTCGACGTCTTCAACTTCAACAGTAGAGCCAAAAATAACCTTGTCGCCTTTCAATGAATCAAGGTCAACGACCTGATAGAGGGCCATGCGCGATTCAATGTATTTGATGCGGGCTTCAGCCATGCCCTGACGTTCCCGCGCGGCGTCATACCCGGCGTTTTCACGCAGGTCGCCTTCTTCGCGGGCTTCCTTGATCGCCTGGATGATAACGGGCCGTTCGCTCTTCAGGCGGGCCAGTTCGTCTTCCAGCTTTTTGTAGCCTTGCACGGAAATGGGGATGCTAGTCATGGTTGCCATAATCTGACCTCACAAACGAAAAAA
The DNA here is from genome assembly GCA_003251995.1 of Desulfovibrio desulfuricans. GTDB lineage: Bacteria > Desulfobacterota > Desulfovibrionia > Desulfovibrionales > Desulfovibrionaceae > Desulfovibrio > Desulfovibrio desulfuricans_B. The sequence goes on along the minus strand of QKDT01000212.1, from coordinate 2,640 downwards.
AAGCGCCGCTGCCCAGGCAGCGGAGCAAGCAAATGGGGGTATTTTCCGAAAAAAAAGGGCTGTACGGGCGCAGTGGACAGTGTGCGAAATCCGGCTGTGTAACCAGGCGATAAACCGTAACAGCAATGTCACCCTACCCACTGAGCACAAAACGGTCAAGCCCCGAAGCGCGCGGGCTGGGGAAGATTGGCTTTGCCGGGATGCGCTGCCTGTTAATCTGGATGTTGTTCAGGCTTGCGCGGCGTTGAACCAGCGTATATGTTGGGGTTGCGACCAACGCGAGTGGCGCTTGATCCATAATGGTAGAGCGATAAAAATGCTTGGTTTGAGCGGCATACAACAACTGCATGAACAACGGCAGACTATGAAAAAATATTTGCGTTATCTTGGGCCTATTCTTATCACGGCTGTGTTTCTTCTGGCTGTATACCTTCTGTACCATAAGCTAAAAAGTTACAGTATTGCCCAAATACGCGAGAGCATAAGCCAGATATCGCACGGGCGCATTCTTTGCTCCCTGCTTTTGATGGTGATCAATTACATTATCCTTGTGGGCTACGATTGGCTGGCGCTCAAGGCCATTCATAAAGACCTGCCATTGCCTCGCGTGGGGCTTGTCTCGTTTGTGGGGCAGGCTGTAAGCTACAATTTTGGCGCTCTGCTGGGCGGCACAAGTGTTCGCTACCGTTTTTACTCTGCCTGGGGGTTTTCACTGGCAGAAATTGTGCGTCTTGTGCTGATGCTGGCGGTCACTTTTTGGGTGGGCGCACTTGGGCTGTGCGGGCTGATATTTATCGTAAGCCCCCCTGTTATTCCCGATGATTTACTGGCCAAGATGCCCCTCACAGATGTGCGCATTCTGGGCGTGGTGCTGTTGCTTATTGCCTGCTCTTATCTGGTGCTGTGCTGTACAGTGCGTAAACCAGTGCATCTTTTTGGCAAGGAATTTGTTTTTCCGCCGCCGCATATCGCCTTTGCCCAGGCTCTTGTGGCTGGGGTGGATATTATCGCTGCCGCCGGTTGCATGTATGTGCTGCTGCCCGGCAATATGGGTATTTCTTTTCTTGATTTTCTGCCAAGTTATCTCATGGCCCAGGTGGCTGTGGTGCTTACGCATATTCCGGGCGGTGTAGGGGTTTTTGAGCTTGTCATCCTGCACCTCACACATACCACCCAGGCACAGGCCGTTTTTGCGGCGGTGCTGCTGTTCCGCATTATCTATTTTATCATACCGCTGCTTGCCGCCGCCGTGCTGCTGGCCCTGTACGAGGTGCGCCAGCGTAGCGACATGCTGCGCGAAACTGGTCGCTGGCTTTCTGTGCTTTCGCACTCCATTTCTGCCTATATGGTCTTTGCCGCGGGCGTGATCCTGCTTGTTTGCGCCCTGTTGCCGCCAGGCAAGCATATGTTGCACGCCCTGCGCAGTCTTATTCCATATGGGGTTGTGGCAGTGGGGCACTTTTTTACAGCCATATCGGGCGCCATGCTGCTCTTTGTTTCTTATGGGCTTGAGCGGAGGCAGTCTCGCGGGTTTCAACTGGCAGTGCTCTTCCTTTGCCTGGGCATTGCCGGGGCCTTGCTCAACGGGTTTTCATGGATAACAGCATCCATGGTCAGTATTGTGCTGTTGACCGTTTGCCTGGCGCGGCGGCGGTTTTACCGTTCTTCATTCTTTTGGGAGGAGCCCATCCCCGGCTACTGGCTGGTGGGCGCGTTGGGTGTGCTGGCGCTGGCGGCCTTTGTTGCCTGGGCGCTTTATCATCCCTCATGGAATAAGGCGGCAGAATGGGGCTTTGACCGGCCTCATATGGCAGCGCAAACGCTGTTTGCCTTTCTTGGCATTGCTGTGGGGCTGGGTGCTGGCTGGTTGTGGCGTGTCTCTTTGCGGTTGCGCGCCCGGCGAAAAAAGGTGGCCCAGCACATCTGACGCAGTGGAGCGCACATACCTATTGCTTGATTAATAAAAGCTGCCTTTCACATTGAGTGGAAGGCAGCTTTTTATGTGCAGATATGTTTGACAAAAGAGGCACGCATAGGGAGGAAGGTTTGAGTTCTATAACTATGCGTGGATGCGCGTGAATGCATGTGAATATGTACGCTGTGGGGCTGCGGCGCAGGGAAGGGGCCGCGTGTGCGGATACGCAGCAGTCAAGCCGCCATGCGGCAATGATGCGCGGGATACAGAGACCGCGCACAACTACAGAGCTTGAACCTCGCGCAGTGCGTCAGGCAGGTTTTTGATAAGCTCGCCAATTTGCGTGCCGGGGTTGGGGGCGCAGCGTTGCGCCAGCAAGCGCGCCGTGCGGGCCGCCGCGGTGCAGGCCTCCGCCATGGGGACGCCGCCGCACAGAAAAGCCGTTGCCAGGCCGGTCACAAGGTCACCTGTGCCGCCAATGCATTCCATGGCAGGAACCGACGGCGCATCCACGGTAGCGACAACCTGCCCATCCACAACAATATAATCCTGTGAGCCCTTGATGATCATATTTTTGGGGCAGTTGCCGTGTTCAAGGGCGCGTTGCAGCAGCGGGGGCACGTCATCCTCGCGCGCAAGTAGAAGTCCCCTCGTGTAGAATGGGTGGGGGGCTTTTTCATCTGCCAGAAAGGCCAGCTCACCAAGATCGGGGGTAAACAGGTCAT
>QKDT01000176.1 GCA_003251995.1 Desulfovibrio desulfuricans | reverse complement strand
TTCATCAGTAATACCCACGCTCACGGCTTCAAGCACCTTGGGATGCTCCAGCAACACTTCGTCCACCTCGCGGGGGTAGACGTTGTAGCCGCCCACAATGACCATGTCTTTTTTGCGGTCAACAATATAAAAATAGCCGTCATCATCCATGGTGGCGAGGTCGCCTGTGTACAGCCAGCCGTTGCGCAGGGCGCTGGCGGTTTCATCAGGCTTGCGCCAGTAGCCGTGCATGACCTGCGGCCCCTGCACGATCAGTTCGCCCATTTTGCCGGGGGGCAGGGTAAGTGAGCCGCCTTCCATATCCACAATGCGGGCATCGGTGCCAGGCACCGGCATGCCGATGGAGTTGGGGCGTTGCCCTTCCTGACCAAGCGGGTTGCAGTGCGTAATGGGTGATGCCTCGGTGAGGCCGTACCCTTCCAGAATGGCAGCGCCCGTGGTTTCCTGAAACTTGCGGAATATCTCGCGCGGCAGCGGTGCAGAACCAGAAACACATATCTGTATGCTGCGCAGGTCAAAGTCTGTCAGATTTTTTTGCTGCAACAACGAGATATATACTGAGGGCGCACCGGGAAAGACCGTGGGCTTGTATTTGGCAATAAGGCGCAAAACATCCTGCGGCACATAGCGCGGCAAAGGCAGAGTAACGGCTGCCAGAGCAATGGGGATGATCAGCCCAGTGGTGAGGCCGTATACGTGGAAGAAGGGCAGCAGCGAAATGAAGGTGTGCTTGTCTTCTGCCTTGACGTTGATGATATCCAGCACCTGCCGGCAGTTGGTGCCCACATTGCTGTGCGTAAGGGTTACACCCTTGGGCAGGCCCGTGGTGCCGCCGGTATACTGCAACATGATGGGGTCGCGCAGCGGATCGGCAATGGGTGCAGAGTAGCGCTCGGCCCCCTTGAAAAAGTGCTTCCACTCATGCACGTTTTTGCCGTCGTAGGGCACAGGTTCCTTTGTGCTACGGCGTTTTTTGATGCGGTAGAGCCAATTGAGCGGGAACGAAAGCGCATCTGCCGCGCCAGTCACAATAAAATTTTTCAGGGGCAGGCGGTCGCGCAGGGCAGAAACGCGGGGCCAGAGCAGATCAAGCAAAACCATATGTTCTGCGCCAGAATCCTGCATATTGGCCATGATTTCTTTTTCCATATACAGGGGGTTGGTCATAACGACCACGCCCCCGGCCTTGATAATGCCCCAAAAGGCCACCACGGTCTGCGGCATATTGGGCATCATCAGGGCCACACGGTGGCCTGTCTTAACGCCAATGCGGCGCAGCGCACCAGCAAAGCGCTCGGCCTGCTCGCGCAACTGTTTGTAGGTGATGCGCGTATTCTGGAAAATAACAGCCAGCCGATTGGGATATTTGTCTGCGGCCTCATCCAGCAAGGCATAGAGCGGCTTGTTCCACACCTCGGAAGTGCGTGGAACGAAGGAGTCATAGTGGGCAAACCAGGGCCTGCTGAGTTCTGTGTTCATGTCCTTCCTTATGGTGTCGAATCGTACTGGCACGGGAAGCCTGTCAAATTAGCGGCCCTGCGCGGTTACAACTGCATATGCCTTGATGCCTTCAGAACGACCGGTGAATCCCAGATGTTCCTCTGTGGTAGCTTTGAGGTTCACGCATGTAGCGGGCAACCCCATGAGCCGAGCGACGTTTTTTCGGATTTCTTCGCGGTAGGGCGCCAGCTTGGGAACCTGCGCCACAATGGTCATATCCACATGACAGGGCGTACAGCCCGCCTCGCGCGCCATGTCCAAAACTTGGTGCAGCAAAATGGCGGATGAAATGCCCTCAAAACGGGGATCTTTGTCAGAAAAATGCTGGCCTATGTCGCCAAGGCAGGCGCAGCCAAGCAGAGCATCGGCAAGAGCGTGCAGCAGCACGTCGCCGTCTGAATGGGCCAAAACCTCGGGTGCGCCGGGAATAAGCACGCCGCCAAGGCGCATGGGGCGTCCCTGACCGTAACGGTGTACGTCGTAGCCCATGCCAGTGCGTATGGAAGGAAGGGGATTTTCTTCTTGCAGCAAATCAAGATCTTCAGGACGTGTGATTTTCACGTTGGTGGCCTCGCCTTGTATCACGCGCACTTCAAGGCCAAGCGCCTCCAGAAGCGATGCGTCGTCGGTTACGGCAAGCCCGGCCTCGACCGCATGCGCGTGGGCCGAAAGCAGCTTTTCAAGCTGAAACCCCTGCGGGGTCTGCACCGCCGCAAGGCCATCGCGCGGCAGCGTGGCGGTAACTCGACCGTTTTCGACTGTTTTTATGGTGTCGGTAACAGAAATGGCGGGGATAACACCAGCAGCGCCCTGGGCAAGCTCAAGACAGACGCGGCGCACAAGGTCTGGCGAAAGAAAGGGCCTGGCGGCATCGTGTACCAGCACGCTGGCAGGGCGCACGGGCAGGGCGGCAAGGCCAAGGCGCACAGAATCCTGACGCAGGGCGCCGCCGCAGGCAGTAACCCATGGCAACCCAAGATCGTCTTTTTTGTGCAGATCAGCCAAAAGCTCGCTTGCTTCGGTTAACTGGCTAGGTGGAAAAACAAAAACAATTCCGGCTACACTGGCGCTGCGGCTCATGGCACGGGCGGCATGCCAAAAAAGCGGCGTGCCGCGCCAGGGCAAAAACTGTTTGGCGGTGCCGCCGGTGGCATCCGCCATGCGCGTGCCCTGTCCGGCAGCCAGTATGAGCGCCCATGGTTTTGCCGCCACAGGGGATGTGTCGGAACTTTCTGACATTACATACCTTGTTAACAAGTGGGAGTCGGACGATAAGCCGGGTTCTGTCATGCGGTTGCCCGCACCAGACCGTCATTCCTCTAGGGGCGCAGTTACCTGCACCCTCAAGCAACCTACCCGGAAGGCAATGGTCGGGCCGACCACCTTCCCTATTTGGTCTTGCTCCAAACGGGGTATGCCGAGCATGCCGCGTCACCGCGGCATCTGGTGGGCTCTTACCCCACCGTTTCACCCTTACCCCGCCGCGAGGCGGGGCGGTTTGCTTTCTGTGGCGCTGTCCGAGGGTCGCCCCTCCTGGGTGTTACCCAGCGTTCTGCCCTGTGGAGCCCGGACTTTCCTCCCCGGGCCTTGCGGCCCGCAGCGACGGTCTGTCCAACTCCCACTTGCTGTTTTGGCTCCCCGGCGCGGCGAGCGATGATGCCGCGCCGGGAAAAGACTGTTTTAGCACAAAATCAATGTAAAACTGCTCGCCTGTGGGCGTACCCTGGCAACTGGCCTGGTTGTAACCGGCGGTAATTGCTCAGTGTAACGTCTGGGCAAGCGCAGCTTTTACCATTGAAACATGCAGTCTTTCAATGATGATTTCTAGTCGTGCAGCGGCACCGGTTTGGGGGCGCACTGGGGAGCTTCTTCAATGCTGAAGTGCTCGCACCAGAAAATAAGGCGCTGGCAGTTGGGGCAGCTCAAAATCTGCTGACCGCGCTGCAATTCGATGAACGACTGCGGCGGCACGGCAATGTGGCAGCCAGAGCAGACGCCTTCTTTCACAGCAACGATGACGGGGTGTTCCAGACGCCTGCGGATGAATTCATAGCGCATGAACACAGGCTGGGGGATATTTTTGCTGGCGGCGGCGCGCTTTTCGTTCAGGCCTTCAAGGGCGGTGTTGCCCTTTTGCAGCTTTTCTTCAAGGCCATCGCGCTTGACTTCAAGCTCGGCCTTGATGGCGGTGTAGGTGAGGTCGATTTCAGCCAGAGCGTCGTTCTGGTACTGAAGCTCTTCAAGAAGGGTCATTTTTTCTTCTTCGCGGGAGCGGTTGACCTTTTCCATGCTGTCCATTTCGCGCATCATGGCGTGGTATTCACGCTGGTTGCCCACCTGCATGAGCTTGTTTTTGCTCTTTTTGATGCGCGCGGAGTCGTCGTCAATTTCGACCGAAAGGCGCTTCTGCTGATCCTGAAGGTGCGAAAGCTTGTCGAGAATATAGTTGCGCTGGGTTTCGATGGCGGCGTAACGCTGTTCAAGGGAATCCAGTTCGCTCGGGGCGTTGCTCAAATCCTGCTTGACGGCGTGGATGGCATCATCGACCTTTTGCAGCTCAACAAGCTGTTTGATCTGGTCAAAATATACGGCATTGCTCATGAGAGTCCTCCTGATAAAATCATGACAGGGCAACAGGGCGGAAAGGAGAAGCGGAAGCTACGAAAAACACTTCCGTTTCTGGCAGCCGCTGTTGCAGCAACCGGCTCATGCGCAGCATCATTTCTTCTTCAAGGCTGTGGTGGCCCACATCCATAAGACAGATTTCTGCGGCAAGCGCCGTGTGGTATTTGACATCACCGGTTATAAAAAGCTGCGCACCGGCAGCTTGCGCCGCGCCAAGCAGCGATGAACCCGAACCCGTGCAGTAGGCCACTCTGGTGACACTCTGCGGCTCTGGCCCGCTCACCGTTGCAGCGGCAAGCGGCGCATTTTGGGCAATAAGGCTTGCAATCTGCGCTGCCGTCATGGCCTTTGGCAGATCGCCAGCCAGGCCGAAGCCCAGCGGCAGTGCGTTATCCTGAGCAGGGGCCACAGGTTCAAGCACCGCCAGATTGCGTAGCTCAAGCGTACGGGCCAGCCAGCCAGCAGGGCCGTAAGCGTTGACATCCAACGAGGTATGCGCGGCATACAGCGGCACATCGGCCTGAAACAGCAGACGCAGCACCTCATGGTAGTCGTCGAGCCGATTGGGCAGCACGGCCTTGAGCAGCAGCGGATGGTGGCTCAACACAAACTGAGCGCCTTTTTCAAGCGCCGTTCGCACCGATGCGGGCGTGGGGTCAAGACAAACGGCAATTTGGGCAACTGCCTGTCTGCGTGAGGCCACCTGAAGGCCCGAAACATCCCAGTCAGCCGCGGCTGCCAGAGGCGCAATTTCTTCTATCGCCTTAATAATTTCAATGGGTTGCATAGATATCACCCACCATAAAAAAAGGCACTTTCTTGCTGGTGCAGAGAAAGCGCCTCGTTAAATACGGCGTAAAAAAATGTGCAACGTGTTGTGGCAATGTTGTTTCGCACCTTGTCTGACGCGTGCGCGCAGGAAAATCCAAAAGGGATTTCGTCTCTTTGGAATCAAAGAGAATATCCAAAGCACCCGTCATTGTCAATATAAACGGTCAA
>QKDT01000351.1 GCA_003251995.1 Desulfovibrio desulfuricans | reverse complement strand
CGGCGACAAGGTGCTTGTGCCCCCGGCGGGCTTTACCGTAACAGGCAAAACCCCCACCCTCGATGTGGCGGCCATGGCCGATGAAACCCGCAAGATCTACGCCGTGCAGTTCCACCCCGAAGTACACCACAGCGTGGACGGCGAGCGCATGCTGCGCAACTTCCTTTTCAAGGTTGCCGGCATCAAGCCCGACTGGACCATGTCTTCCTTTGTGGAACGCGTGGTTGCCGAAATGGCGGAACAGGTGGGCGACCGCCACGTGGTCTGCGCCCTTTCGGGTGGCATAGACTCCACAGTGGTGGCAGTGCTGCTCAACAAGGCCATTGGCAAGCGTCTGCACTGCATCTTTGTGGATAACGGCCTCTTGCGCCTTGGTGAAGGCGACGAGGTGGTCAGCTACCTGCGTGAGCATTTCGACCTCAACCTCAATTTTGTGCAGGCGCAGGAACGTTTTCTCTCCAAGCTTGCGGGTGTGGATGATCCTGAAAAGAAACGCAAGATCATCGGGCACACCTTCATTGAAATTTTTGACGAAGAAGCCAAAAAGCTGCCCGAAGTGGACTTTCTGGCGCAGGGCACGCTGTACCCCGACGTTATCGAATCGGTTTCGCACAAGGGGCCCAGCGCAGTTATCAAGAGCCACCACAACGTTGGCGGCCTGCCCGATACCATGAAGCTCAAGCTCATCGAACCCTTGCGTGAACTCTTCAAGGACGAAGTGCGCAAGGTTGCCGCAGAGCTTGGTATGCCCGATTCCATCGTGTGGCGTCACCCCTTCCCCGGCCCTGGCCTGGCGATTCGCGTGCTTGGTGAAATCACTGAAGAACGCCTCCAGATTCTGCGCCTGGCGGACAAGATCGTGCAGCAAGAACTGCGTGAATCTGGCTGGTACCGTAAGGTATGGCAAGGATTTGCCGTGCTGCTGCCCCTCAAGACCGTGGGCGTTATGGGCGATGGTCGTACCTACGAGCATGTCATCGCCCTGCGCGTGGTTGACAGTGTAGACGCCATGACAGCCGACTGGGCACGCCTGCCTGCGGATCTGATCGAGCGCATGTCAAGCCGCATCATCAACGAGGTCAAGGGCGTCAACCGCGTCGTGTATGACGTTTCTTCCAAGCCGCCGAGCACTATTGAGTGGGAATAGGGGTGCAATATGTTTGGGATAGGAAGCACTGAACTTCTGGTCATCCTTGTGGTGGCCCTCATCGTTCTTGGCCCCAAAAGCCTTGCCAACGTGTCGCGCACGCTGGGCAAGGCCATGGGCGAGTTCCGCCGCGTTTCCACAGACTTTCAGCGTACGCTGAGTGCTGAGGCAGAGGAAGAGGAACAGCGTAAACGTAAGCAGGAAGCCGCCAAGGCGGCTAAAGAAGCCGCTGCCGCCGCCAAGGAAGCCCAAGCCGCCGAAACGGCAGCAACGGGCGAAGCCGCCGCTGGCGCAGCCGCTGCCACCGCAGCTCAGGCAGAGAATATCCCGGCTTCAGAGGTTGTCATTGACGCTTCTGCAACCCGGTCTTCGTCTGAAGCAGCGCCTACGGTTGTGGACGCCCAGATTGTGGAAAAAGAACAGCCCGCAGCAAACAGTGCCGAAGCCCAAACAGCCCCGACGCAAACTGCAGCTGATGAAGCCGCGCCCGCAACACCCCCTGAGGGCAGCCCGCTGGCAGATGCCCTTGCCAAAGCCAAGGCTGAAGCCGAAGCCGCTGAAACCAAGCTTGCCTCTGCCCCTGCTGGCGCGCCTACGGCTGCTGCCACCCCTGACAACGGCGGCAAGGCATGAGTGCTGACAAACCCTTGAGCCCCGAGGTGGTCGCTTCCCCGTCTGCCCCTGAGACCGCAGGGGAGCAGCCAGACCTCAAGACAAATGAAACCGCAACGGTGCCGCCGAGCCAATCGGCGGTACCTGCGGATGCCCCAGTAGACGCCGCGCCGTCTGCCGATGTTGAACCTGAATCTGCGCCAAAATCTGACCCTGCAGAGGGAACGGATGGTGATGCGAAGGCAGAAGCGGAAGCGGGAGCAGAGGTAGCCCCCGAAACTCTGGCTGACGGTCAGCCGCCACTGCCCCCCGTTCCTCCTACGGGCACGGTGCAAGCCCCTGCGGCAGAGCCGGAAAACCTGCCTATACAGAGCGAAAGCACCCCGCCTGCCATGCCCGAGGACGAGGAAGAGGACGAAGGCGATGACCGCCCCATGGGGCTTATGGACCACCTTTCGGAACTGCGCGGTCGCCTTTTGCGTTGCAGCATTGCCGTGATTGGTGGTTTTTTGGCCTGCTGGGCGGTGGTTGATCCCATTTTTGATGCGCTGGTAGCGCCTCTTTTGGCAGTACTGCCCGATGGCTCACACGCCATTTACACCACCCTGCCCGAAGGCTTTTTCACCCGCATGCACATCGCCTTTGTGGCTGGCGTGTTTGTGAGCAGCCCAATCATTTTTTACCAGATATGGGCCTTCATTGCCCCTGGTCTGTATGAAGAAGAAAAACGGAGCATTATCCCCGTTGCCGTCATGTCGGCTGTGTTCTTCATCAGCGGTGGGGCTTTTTGTTATTTTGTAGTCTTTCCCAATGCCTTTACCTTCTTTATGAGCTACGCCACAGACACGATTGTGGCTATGCCCAAGATCAGCGACTACCTGAGTTTTGTACTCAAACTCATTCTTGCCTTTGGCCTTGTGTTTGAAATGCCCCTGTTTGCCTTTTTCCTTGCGCGCATGGGTATTATCACCGCTGAACTTATGCGCCGGGTACGGCGTTATGCCATTCTGGCAATCTTCATTGTGGCGGCTATCCTTTCACCGCCGGATGTTGTCTCGCAGTTGCTTATGGCGGCCCCCATGCTGGTGCTCTATGAACTGAGCATTCTTGTGGCGGCTGGCTTTGGCAAAAAAACAAAAAAAGAAGACGACTCTGAAGAAACGCCAGAAGGTGAAGAAGACACCCCCAACGCCGAAAAGAAAACGGCTCAGGGTGAACACAATTCGGAGGAAGCATGAGCGACGCCGCCCCAAGAACCTCCACTCAAGAGCGTAAAAGTGCAGAAACCGACATCCGGCTTGAGCTGAACATTGATGGTCAGGGCAAAACGGATGTAAAAACAGGTTTTGGCCTGCTTGACCACATGTTGACGCTGACCGCTTTTTGGGCTGGTATGGATCTGCGCCTAGTATGCGAGGGCGACATGGAAGTGGACGCCCACCACACAACAGAAGATGTGGGGCTACTGCTTGGCAAGGCGCTGCTCGAGGCCCTTGGAGACAGGGCGGGCATTGCCCGCGTGGGTTATGGGCGCGTGCCCATGGACGAAGCCCTGGCAGAAGCTACTGTTGATCTTTCGGGCCGCCCCTGGCTTGAATGGCGCGGCGGTGAACTGCTGCCCCCGGTGTTAGCCGGGGAGGAAAAAGACCTTTGGCGGGAATTTTACAAGGCCTTTGCCAGTAGCGCCCGCTGCAACCTGCATGTGGAATTTCGCTATGGCCAGAACGGTCATCACCTGCTTGAATCGGCAGCCAAGGGGCTGGGGCTAGCCCTTGCCCAAGCCGTGCGCCGAACCGGCACCTCAATCAGAAGCACTAAGGGAGGTCTTGATTGATGCAATCCCGACTTCGTATGTTGTTGCTGCCAGCGCTCTGCCTCTTGCTGATCGCCGCAGCGTGCAGCCGTCGCCCCACCAGCACGGCGGATGTTCCCCGCGTTATTTCGCAATCGTACACCATATCAGTTGCGCCCTTTACGCAGCCTATCAATGCAAGCCAGCTTATCACCGGGCATATACCTGAAAATCAGGGAAAAATTGCTGGCGAACAACTGCCTTCGCTTGATCGGGAGTTCCAGGGTGTACTCAACGCCGATTCCAAACGCCAGTTCAAATTTATCAATACCATTGACCTGCCCAAGGATCTGACGCGCTTTCACAGCTCTGAACAGCCGCAGGCTCTGCCGCTCTGGATTGCCTACGGCAAAAAACAGGGCGCGCAACTGATGCTTGTGCCGCAGGTTCTTGACTGGCACGAACGCCAGGGTTCCACGGCGGGTGTTACTGAGCCCGCCCATGTGCGCGTGGAATTTTTCCTCATCAATATCGCCAATGGCTATGTCATGTCGCGCTCGGTCTTTGAGGAAAAACAAGAAGGCCTGGCAAGCAATCTGCTGAACGTCGGTACGTTCTTTAAACGTCACGGCACATGGGTTACGGCTGAAGAGCTGGCTGTGGATGGCATGCACAAAGCAGTAAAGGATATGGGTTTATGATTCTGTTCCCTGCCGTGGACATTCAGGATGGCAAGGCCGTACGACTCAAGCAAGGCCGCGCCCACGAAAGCACAGTTTTTGCCGAAGATCCCACAGATGCCGCAAAGGCATGGGAAGCGCGAGGCGCTCAATGGCTGCATGTGGTTGATCTGGACGGAGCCTTTGACGGCGCTGCTAAAAGCCGCGAGATTGTGCGCCGCATCTGCACTGAACTTTCTATCCCCGTTCAGCTTGGCGGCGGTATCCGCGACATGGAAACAGCCAAGGCATACCTTGATGCGGGCGTTTCGCGCCTGATCATCGGCACCCTGGCACTGGAGCAGCCCGATCTTTTTGCAGAAATGTGTCGTGCCTTCCCCGGTCAAGTTGGTGTTTCGCTGGATGCAGAAGGCGGCAAGCTCAAGACCCGTGGATGGGTAGCCGACACAGGCCTGACCGTAGACGGTGCCCTGCCCCGTCTTCTGTCGGATGGCGCAGCCTTTATCATCTATACCGACATTGAACGCGATGGCATGCAGTGTGGCGTTAACGTTGCCGCGCTGGAGCATATCTCGCGGCTCTCCACGGTGCCGGTCATTGCGGCTGGTGGCGTGGCAACGCTGGCTGACGTGCAAAAACTCTACCCCCTCACCCGCACCACCAGCCTTGCTGGCGCTGTGAGCGGCAGGGCGCTGTACGAAGGCACCCTCAACATTGAAGAAGCCAACGCCTGGATTGCCGCGCAATAAGCTGGCAAACTGGCAACGATATAAGGCGGGTCCTATGGCCCGCCTTTTTTATTGCCGAACGCTAGGCGGTCACCCTGCAAAAAAATGCTGGCGGCGTGCTGCCGGAACTGCATCCCCTTCCACTTACGACACGCAACTACCGCAAACTTGACTCCCC
>QKDT01000071.1 GCA_003251995.1 Desulfovibrio desulfuricans | reverse complement strand
AAGCAGAAGGCGATCAGATTAAAAAAGGGATCTACAGAGAAATTCCCCTGCTTTATTCTGGCCCAACCGCCTACCGAGGCATGGTTCCGTTTACCGTTACGTCTGTAAGCATTGACGGCAAGCCCCTGAACCCGGTGGAAACAGAAACAAGGGGGGACAATATCCGCGTACTCATGCGCAACGCCCAGCCCCTCTCCCTTGGTCTGCACCGGTTTATACTGGAGTACGACACATCACTGCACCTGCGTTTTTATGAATCCAACGGTGAGCTAAACTGGAACACCACAGGGGTATGGGGGTTCCCCATGATGGGCATCTCCTGCCGCATTATCCTGCCCAAGGGCGTTGCAGTGCAGCAAACAGCGGCATGGGCGGGCCAGTCCGGCTCCAAAAATTCCGGCAATATCAAAATTTCCCAGCCACAAAGCAATGAAGCAAGTTTTACACTGCCCGCACTTGAGCCAGACACACAGTTTACCGTGGCGGTGGCCTTTGACAAAAACAGCATAGCCGACCCGGCCCTGGCCCTCGCGGAGCGCCAACAGCTTGAGGATGCCGCCCTTGAAAAAGCCCAACTGGAAGAAGAACAGGCCATACGGGATCGTGGCCTGCTTTTTGTGATATTGTACGAGAATCCCCTTCTGCCAGCGCAAGCTTTGGCCTTTTGCGCCGTTTTTCTGTATTTCTTTTTGCTTTGGCAGCGGCTGGGGATTGACCCGCCCAAGGGTACCATCATTCCCCGCTACTATCCGCCCACCCAAGCGCAGTTGAACAGCAAGATAGCCAATGGTGCCTCATCAAAACCGCTCTCACCGCTGGCGATAGAATATTTGCGCAAGGCAACCCGCATTTCTGGTCGTGGGCTAGCTGCAACGTTTCTGTCGCTGGCGTTTAAAGGGATGTGCCGCATCAGCAAGGCGGATGCAAAAACCTACACCCTGGAGCTTGCCAGCACCCCCAACAAGCACAACGAGGAACTTTCAACAGAAGAACTGGCGGTATACCGAGAGCTTGCGCGCTGTGTGGGTAAGAGCAAGATGCTGTTGCTCAGCCCTAAAAATGAAGACATACGCAGCATATTCAATGCAGCCACCACCAGTGTAAAGCGAAACCTCAAGAATGCCTGGCGGCTTAACGCCTGGGTAGCGATCCTGGGGTGCTTTGTGGTCTTGCCCGTGGCGATTACGGCGAGTTTTTGGGAGGTTGATCTTTGGCTTATAGCTCCCGGCACCTCGGCCTTGCTACCTTATTTGCTGCTGTTTCTGGTCTGTTCGGTATTTTGCGCTGCCCTTGCGCTTCCTTTTCTGCTCATGCAACAAAGGGGCAAACATCTTACAGCAATTTTGGCGACCACGGCGCTGCCGCTGCTCGGCATTGGTGCCATTGTTCTGCAAATATACTATGCCGATTTTGAATGGCTGCTGCCGCTGCTCATGATCATCACAACGCTTGTATTCACTGCCATTATCAAGGCTCCTAGCCCCTCTGCCCGCGTTGTTCTGGATGAAATTGAAGGGCTTGCCATGTATATGCGCACAGCAGAGCTGCCACGTATGGAGCAGGTTAGCGCCAAGGACCAAAGGCCGGAAGACACGCCTGAGGTTTTTCGCCGTCTGCTGCCATACGCCCTTGTGCTGGGCCTGGAAAAAACCTGGTGCAACAGATTTGCCGACCAACTTCAGGCTGGCGCTCTGGAAGACAGCGGCGTTGAGGCCTCGCTGGTGCATGGGCAAGACGGATGGAATGATTTTTCCCACGGTTTTGGCAGCGCTGTTAGCGCATCTTCCGCTTCTGCAGAATCCTCATCATCCAGCGGCTTCAGTTCTGACGGAGGCGGCGCTGGCAGCGGTTCTGGGGGCGGCGGTGGGGGCGGCCTCTAATTGAATATTCTGCAAAGAAAGGTCGTTGTTTGTCATCTACAGAGCATCTTTATGGTAGCCGAGATCACGCTGGGGGCTAATAAAGGATGGCGAAAAATGGTCTCTGCCCCCTAAATACTATTACAACGAGCCGTTTTCAGCCATTGGTATCGAAAAATGTATCCATGCTAATTCTATCAGCCCTTAATCATTAAACCTTTATTGTACCCCGAGCATTCCCAACAATGTCATTAAGATCACGTTGGGACGTACGGCTGATTAGGTTGGCAACACCATAGCGTAACCGTGGTGCCTGAAACTGGATTCAGCCGCACCGCTGTTGCCACACCTGCACCCCCAAATAGCGTTCAAGCTTTAAGCTGTTCGCGATCAAGCTTCACGGCAACCGTTGATAAACCAGCAAGTTGCCGTTTTTTGTATCTCCCCCTTCTACAGGTGCGGCTGATAAGTCAAACTTTGCACACTGATGGCGGCAGGTGCTTGACTGCGTTTTATTCAAGTCGTACTGTGTGTTACTTTTTTTATATACATAACACTTGCCCAGCCCAAAATGATATTGCTGAAGCGAAGAAAAGAGATTTTCTTTCTCTTTTTGCGGGCATCGTGCGCCCATATGGTAGCACAATTTTATATATAATAACACTATACCCATGCAGAACACCCGAAATCTGAAGACCAATGCGCACCCCGCGCAACAGATAAAAGAAGGAGGAAAACGTGTAATGAAAAAGGTCTCAGCTATTGTGGTGGCTGCCGTGCTTGCAGGCTACTGTCTTTGCGTTCAGACGGGTTGGGCGGCAGATGCAACGCCAGAGGCTGGAAATCAGGGGGGATCAGATTCCGGCTCGGAGCTCACCCAGGGCAGTCTTTCAGCTTATGATCTGCCCGCAGTAACCGCATACGGCGTTGCCGATCAGGCCCCAACCGTTCCTGTTCAAACACGGTTTGGCACCCAATATAACGTGGTGACGGAAGAGCAGATCCGTCAGCAAAACTCCCTCGATTTTTATGACGCCCTGCGTAATGTGCCCGGCGTAATGTATCAAAAAAAGAACATCATTGGCGGGCAAACCAGCGCGAGTCTTTATGTTCGCGGGCGAGGTGCAAGTCATCCCAGCCCGGACGTCAACATCTATTTTGATGACGTACCGCGTAGCGGCGTGCTGTATGGGCAGGCCCTGGCAGATGGCATCCCCGTGTACGCGCTCGGAGGCATGGAAATATACAAATATCCCCAGCCATCACGCTTTGGCAGCGGTTATGCCATGCTTAACTTTATACCCAAATACATGACGAAAGAGGGATACGAACTGCGCATTGGCGCAGAAGGTGGCAGTTTTGGCACTGTTGCTGAGAATGTGGGCATGGGTGCAAAAAAGAAAAATGTGGATATTTATGCCGCTCAAAGCCTCATCAGCACTCTTGGTCACAAAGATCACACGGCAGCCTATCAGACCAGTTACTACGGCAACATGGGCATAGCCCTCTCAGATAACTGGACGGTGCGCCTTATGGCTAACCGGGTGGACGCCCAGACCCAAGTTCCCAACAACCCCATAACCAACACCCGCACGACAGACCGTTACGATACGCAGACAAGCCTTGCCACGCTGAGCCTCATCAATAAGTACGACAATGCCAACGGGTACCTCAAAGGTTATTACAACGATACATTGTTTTATCTGCGGGGAGAAAATTCCAACACAACCACATCGGTTCAAACCAACAACCTATACGGATTGCGGGGGCGCGAAACCTATTCCATATGGGATGGCAGTGAAATTATAAATGGTTTTGACCTTGATATCAGCGACCTGCGTAACGATCAGCGCAAATACTCCAACGACCAGACAACCTCGTGGGAGTTTCCACAGCACCGCATGTTTTCTCCTTACGCTGCCGTCAGCCAGATGATTGGTAGCAAAGAGAGTTTTCATGTTACGCCCTCTACTGGTCTGCGCCTCTACACAAGCAATCTGTTTCAAGACAAGGTTGCCCCACAAGCTGGTTTGGTGCTTGGCTATAACAACACCAACCTTGGTCTCAACTATGCCAGGGGTGTCAATTACCCAAGCCCGGTTATCCTTCAGGGGCTACTGACCAACAAAACGTCTTTGCCCTCAGGCTTGAATACCAAGGATATTCGTCCGGAAGTTGTTGACCACTATGAAGTATCGCTCAGCCATACCCAACCAGGCCTGTTTACCGCAAGCGCTACGGTGTTTCACGACGCAGGGCGCGACAGGTTGCGCGCATATATGTATGGAAACGCCAATCCCACCAGTGATTTTTTCACGTCGTCCGCTTCAGAGTACAAGATTGACGGTTTGGAGCTGGCTGCAAGCGTTACCCCCACAGACAATCTTGAGCTTTTTGCTGGTGCAACATGGCTAAAAACATGGGCCAGGGGTGATAACGGCGAAAGTACAAGCAAAATGCCCTATACGCCTGCATTTTCCCTGCAAACTGGCTTTAAATGGAAGTTCTTTGAGCATTTTCAGCTCAGTGGCGACTACCAGTATCTTAAAGATGTATACGCAGCCAACTGGATGCGTACAACAAATCCAACTGCACCAACCAGCAATGTAACCACGCTGACAGAAAAAAACCGTTTGCCAGACATCAACGTGTTTAATGCCAGGCTGGACTACACCTTCAGCTATGACGATCTGCACATTGAAGAAGGCAAAATATTTGTGGCTGTAAACAATATTTTCAACACTCCATATGCGTACAGCATGGAACTTTCGGGCAACAACCGGGGGCTTTACAACATGCCCGGCACAAGTGTGATGGTTGGTTTTGATCTTAAATTTTAACCCGTGTAGCGCCGCTTTGCATGCAGAGCGGCGCTTTTTTACAGGAGTAAATATGCAAGACAATTCTGCACACAGGGGGGACCGTAACAAGTTTTTCAATACGCAGGCCAACGGGTGGGAGGCCCGCAACTATCCCCCGGAAAAACTCCAACAGGTTGAACTGCTGGTTCAAAGCCTGCCCCTCAAACAAGCCAGAATCATTTTGGATGTTGGCTGCGGCGAGGGGGTGTTACAGCCTTTTTTACAAAAATATGCCCCGAGTGATGCTGCATTTTGGGCACTAGATCCTTCTACCGCCATGCTGCAATGCCTTTCAGCACGCTTTCCACATGTGCGCACATATCAAGCCCAGGCAGAAAGCATGCCCCTGCCCGATGCCAGCGTGGACATGGTCATCTGTTTTTCGGCTTTTCCGCACGTGGCAGATAAAAAAGCCGCCGCCCATGAATT
>QKDT01000086.1 GCA_003251995.1 Desulfovibrio desulfuricans | reverse complement strand
GCTGCGCAGTCCCTTGCATTTTTTTATCAAAAACATCGAATTGGCAACCGAGCGCATTGCAGAATACGTAAAAATCATTCATATTCCTGAAAAGAAATATCTGTAATGGCTGTGATATCTCGCACTGATGCATATTTTTGTTAAACAGTTTAATAGCTGCGTGATAAACAATTATGTATCGCTAAATAACGATAGTATTTGAGCCTGGGGGATACAGATGTTCATTCAGCGCACTGCCATGAGTATATGCGCCGCCAAAGTGATATATTGCTGGATTGCCCTGTTAGCGTTTTTGGCAACCCCTTGCATGGTCTGGGCCTTTGACACAATGTCTTTGCATAATGGCGGTGTATCTCTTACAGCCAATGAGGTGGCCTATCTGCATGAGCATAAAAAAATTCCCCTGTGCGTTGACCCGGATTGGGAACCATATGAACAGATAGATGCTTCTGGCAAGCATGTGGGTATTGCGGCTGATCTACTTGATCTGGTTTCTAAAAGAACAGGTGTGCAGTTTGAATTGGTGCCCACAGTAGACTGGAATGATAGTTTGGCCCGGTCTAAAAGCGGCGAATGCAAAGTGGTGAGTTTTTTGAATCAGACCACAGAGCGTAGCGAATGGCTTATTTTTACCTCCCCCCTCTTCAGCGACCCCAATGTCTTTATAACGCGCGAAGAACACCACTTTATCTCTGATCCCGCGGCGTTGGAAAATGAATCCATCGTTTTTCCTGAAGGTACAGCCATGGAAGGGTTGGTCAGGGAGCGGTATCCCAATCTTGAGGTCAAGCTTGTAAAGTCTGAGGACGAGGCCCTCAAGATGGTGTCGAACCGCCGCAGCTCCATGACCATGCGCTCCTTGATGGTTGCTGCCTACACCATACGCAAAAACGGGCTGTTTAACCTTAAAATCGCCGGGCAACTGCCCATGTATATGAATCACCTCCGCATTGGGGTGGTCAAGGGCGATGTAACTCTGCGTAATATTTTAGACAAGGGCGTTCAATCCATTACCCCCCAGGAGCGGGGCAGGGTGGTCAACCAGCACATATCAATCAATGTGCAAACAGCCATCAACCCCATGTGGTTTCTTTTGGGCGGTGGCTTGATAGCGATTGTTGCTGCCATATGGGGCTACTGGACCTATAGATTGCGGCGGCTCAACGCAGAGCTGCTGCATATCTCCAATACCGATAAACTCACGGGGCTTGCCAATAGGCAAAAGTTATCAAGCGACATGGCAGAGGCAATGTTGCGCTCGCACCAGCGCGATCTTCCTCTTTCTGTGCTGCTGTTTGACGTGGACAACTTCAAAAATGTCAACGACACCTTCGGGCATCTTGCTGGCGACGGCGTTTTGCAGGCCTTGGCAAATGTGGTTATGGCTACCCTACGCCCATATGATACTGCTGGTCGCTGGGGCGGCGAGGAGTTTCTTGTTCTTTTGCCTGAAACAGGGGGCACGGATGCCAAGAAGATCGCAGAAATCCTTCGGGAACGCATTGAAAACTTCTCATTTGCCGATGGATTGCATTGTACTGTCAGTATAGGAATTGCTGAAATGCGCTCTGGGGATACTCAAGATAGTCTGATACACAGGGCAGATACAGCTCTGTATCATGCAAAAAGAGCAGGTAAAAACAGGGTTTCTGAGGGGTAAGCTTTGTGGTTTAAACGTAACTGGCACAAAAATTACATAATAGTTTGAAATATCGGGTTGTCAGCTTGCTTGAGGGGCGGATTTGAGGTATTTTTTCTCATAATTTTTTGTTGTTTTGTACTTTTTTTGTACTTTTATCGCTGCTTTTGCTGCCCTCTTTTGGCCTGAATGATACGCCACTTGCAGCTTCTTTTGTCTTCTGTTTCTGGCGTGTAGAGACGCATTTTGTTGCGCGGGGTTTGTATGGCTGATGACCAGGCATGTCTTCGTATAAATTCTAAATGCGGCAAGTTTTCACGGCTGCATTCCTACAAGCATTTATGGGTTATTGCCATAATCAATTTGCTTGTTCTGGGGATCGTCGCCTTTGCTTTGGTTGCCAGCAGACAAAGAGAATACGCCAAGGCAGTCAGCACCCTTGAAGGTGTTTCTCAATCCATAGACGACGCGCTTTCCTGGCGTTTTGAAAAAATCAATCTTGCGCTGCTCTCCGCCATTGACGAGGTGCAACGTCAAGCCGTGAATAGCAGCGCTTTTTGGGATAATTTTGAAGAATATGGAAAGAAGTTCGACAATAGATTGCCTGAAACATTAGGTTTTTTGCTGACAAACGCTCAGGGGCGGGTAGTGTACGCTTCGCCTCGCGCTCTTTCGGGTGAGATGTCTATCACCCATGCTGATCATTTTATCCAATTAAGCAACAATCCTTCATCGGGGATGGTTGTCTCCCAGCCTTTTTACAGCCAGTTGTGGGCACGTCCCGTTATCCTGCTTTCAATCCGCTATTCCCAGGCAGACGGCTCATTTGGTGGTCTTGCCGCCTGCGCTGTTTCACTGGATATGTTCTCTAATATCATGTCATCGGCTGAGCTAGTTGGGGCAAACGCTGTAGCGACAATTTGGGATATCAGGCTTGGCCTGGTTACCCAATATCCCCGAGGAAATTTTTGGCTGGATGCCAAGCCCTCGCCCCCATTGCGAAAACTGATTGAACAAGACGCTGCACCTGCACTGTACCAGCACAACCGTTCTGATTTTGGCAATAGGAACAGAATCGCTTATTTTCGTAAGCTCAGTCAGTGGCCATTGTACCTTTCTGTTGGTGTATTTGAAGGTGATGTGCTTGAAAAATCGCGCCACGACATGATTCATTTGGGCCTGTTGTGGGTGGTATGTGTTTTTATTTCTGTTTGGAATGGCATTGTCCACGCCCGGCAGCTCAGGGCTTTGGAATTGGGTGAAAAACGCTATAAAGGCCTTTTTGACAACATGCAGGCCGCATTGGCCTTGTGTTCCCCCGTGTTGTCGCCCGATGGCAAGATTTGTGACTTCAGGTTTATTGAGATCAATAATGCCTACTGCGATATATTCAAAGTAGGCAGAGGTGATGTAGTCGGTAAAACCCTGATAGAAAGAATATCTCTTAAAACGAGCAATAGTGCGCTATGGGTTAATTCTCTCATTGGAACTGCAGAAACCGGTGAACCTGCCCGGTTTGAATTTTACCTTGCTGGTAATAATTTGTGGATTGATATTGTTGCTTACAAGTCGGATGCTGATATTATCGCTATATTGTGTATCGACATAAGTGAAAGAAAATTTGCTCAGGCGCGCGTTATCCGTATTTCGCAAATGTACGCTGCCCTCAGCCGATGCAACCAAGCCATTGTGCGCTGCTCGACCAGAGACGACCTTTTTTCAGAGGTATGCCGCGCTGCTGTTGAAACCGGCGGCATGAAGGGTGCATGGGTTGGGCTTGTAGAAAGGCAAACTGGCAAGGTTCCTCCTGTTGCCTCATTTGGTTTGTCCGATGCAGACCTTCTGCAATTGGATGTGTCGGTAGTAGCCTCTGACCCCAAGGGGGGCGGGCCCACTGGGCGTGCCATACGAAGCAACGAGCCTGTCTGGTCTGATAATACAACGACCGATCCAACCCTTACCCCCTGGTGGCAGCTCGCCCGTAAAACCGGTTTCCTTTCCATTGGGGTGCTTCCCTTGCGGCAGCGAGGTGAAGTCGTAGGAAATTTGACGCTCTATGCCGATGAAGCTGAAGCCTTTGATGCTGATGTGCGTGAATTGCTGGCAGAAATGGCCCTCAATGTAAGCTTTGCCCTGGACAGTTTTACCTGGGAAGAAGAACGCCGCCGCAATGAAGCCCGCATCAATGAGCTTGCCTACTACGACCAGTTGACCGGCCTTGCCAACCGACCGCTGCTCATAGAGCACATCAGGCAAGCTGTTGCCGCGGGTATAAAAGAGGCGCAGTACAACGCGCTGCTCTTCATTGATCTTGACCGGTTCAAGACCATCAATGACACCCTCGGTCACGATCATGGAGATAGTTTGCTCAAGCAGGTTGGACAGCGCCTGCTTGCCATTATCCCTCCCGATGACACCGTGGCGCGTTTTGGCGGCGATGAGTTTGTTTTGCTACTGCGTGGGTTGCCAGCCGATGCCGATCATGCGGCAGAGGCTGTGGCCTCGATCTGCCGTAGGGTTCTTAATGCCATACGTGAACCAATTCTGGTTGAAGGCATAACCTGCAACTGCACCGCCAGCATTGGCGTGGCTCTTTTTGGCAAGTATAACATCACGCCGGATGAACTGCTCAAACAGGCAGATCTTGCCATGTATCAGGCAAAAGATGCCGGAAGAAACACGGTGCGTTTTTTTGATCCAACCATGCAGCAAACTGTTTTGGAGCGCCTGGAACTGGAGCGAGATCTTGAAGAAGCCATGAGGATTGAGCAGTTTGTTTTGTATTTTCAGCCTATTATTGATATTGATGACACGGTTATTGGTGCTGAGGCGCTGATTCGGTGGCAGCATCCCACACGTGGATTGGTGTCTCCCGCAGAGTTTATTCCTCTGGCGGAAGAAAACGGCATGATTGCTCGCATAGGGGCCTGGGTGCTGCGAGAAGCTTGTAGTCAGCTTGCGCGCTGGGCGGAAATTCCCGAGCTTTCAAACTTGACTGTTTCCATAAACGTCAGCGCACGCCAGTTCCGTGAAAGTGGCTTTGTACGTGATGTTACGGCGGTGGTTCAGCAGTCGGGCATCAACCCGGCCCTGCTCAAACTGGAGCTTACCGAAAGCCAGCTTGCCCTGAACATGCAGGAAATCATTGCTTATATGGTCGAGCTCAGCAATCTGGGCTTGCGTTTTTCACTGGATGATTTTGGTACCGGGTATTCTTCCATGGCCTATCTCAAGCTGTTGCCGCTGGATCAACTCAAGATCGACAAATCATTTATCCGCGATTTGCTTACAGACCCCAACGATGCCGCCATTGCCAGCATCATCATCGCCCTTGCGCAAAGCCTGGGTTTCAGCACGGTGGCTGAAGGTGTGGAAACGCGCGAGCAGCAAAGAGCGCTACTCAATATGGGCTGCACGCTGTTTCAGGGCTATCATTTCAGCGTGCCGTTGCCTGGTGATGAATTTGAGAGTTTTATGAAAAATCGGTTTGATGCCGCCAGCGCGAAGGATGGAGGCGGGCAGCGAC
>QKDT01000228.1 GCA_003251995.1 Desulfovibrio desulfuricans | reverse complement strand
AGTGGGAAAAAGTGGTAACAAGTAGTAGAAAGTGGGAAAAAGTGAAAAAACTGTTCACCAAAAGTCTTTCCCGCAGCCTTGACCCCAAGGGCCGACTCATGCTGCCGCCGGAATACCGCGATGGGCTCACCGCGGACGGCGGCTCTGGGACGTTTTGGCTTACCGCTTTTTACGGACGTCTGGTGGCATATATGCCCGCCGACTGGGATTTGGTTACAGAGCAGCTTGGCAGCATTCCCATGCCCTCACCCCGTCTTTCACACTTCAAAACAAAAGTTATGGGTCTTGCCCAGGAGCTTGAGCCCGATGCTCAAGGGCGTGTGCGTATTCCGCAGGTGCTGATGCGCGAGGCGGGCTTGCACAAGGATGTAATGCTTGTGGGTATGCTCAACAAATTTGAAATATGGGATCAGGACAACTTCAACGCACTTCAGCTTGAAGATGTGTCCGACGAGCTTTCCGGGCTCGGCATAACCCTCAGTCTATAGGCCGTATCATGTCGGAAATTTTGAATAATATCGCTGAACCCGTGCGACACGTGCCGGTGCTTCCTGCTGAAACCCTGGAAGCACTTTCTCCGCATGCGGGGGGCCGGTATCTGGACGGTACACTGGGTATGGCGGGTCATGCCTCTGCTGTGCTTGGCGCTGCCAGCGACATTGAGTTGTGCGGGCTTGACCGGGATGAAGAAGCAATGGCTCTCGCACGGCGGCGGTTGGCCCCCTTTGGGGAGCGCGCTCATATTTTTCACTGCAATTACAGCAATTTTTCTGATGCTCTGGCAGAGCTGGGGTGGGATAAGGTGGACGGTGCGCTGCTGGATATCGGTGTTTCGTCCCTCCAGCTTGATGAAGCCGAACGCGGGTTCAGCTTTCATGGTGACGGGCCGCTTGATATGCGTATGGACCAGAATTCCGGGCAGCCTTCTGCCTGGCACTGGGTCAACCGCGAAAGTTTTGCCAAGCTCAAGGAATGCATTGCCATGCTGGGCGAAGAGCCTCAGGCAGGCCGCATTGCCCGCGTGATTGTAGAAGCCCGCCAAAAGGCCAGCATCGACACCACCGCAGAACTGGCAGCCCTGGTTGAAAAGGCCTATCCCGCCGCATGGCGGGCCAAGGCTCGTCGGCATCCTGCCACGCGCACCTTTCAGGCCTTGCGCATGGCAGTTAACGATGAGTTGGGCGAACTGCGCCGCTTTCTTGATAACATTTTGGCATATCTGCCCATTGGCGGCAGGCTTGCCGTTATTACGTTCCATTCGCTTGAAGACCGCATGGTAAAACAGGCCATGCGCCATTGGGCAGAGGGCTGCCGCTGCCCGCGCCACGTGCCGGTTTGCGTGTGCCACCATCAGCCAGAAGTACGCATCCTGTTTAAAAAGCCCGTGACCGCCACGCCCGAAGAGCTGGCAGTCAATCCTCGTTCCAGCAGCGCCAAGCTGCGCGCAGTGGAGAAAATTGCCGAGGCAACTGGATCATGAAGCGTAATATCACCATGGGCCAGCCGCAGGGGGGTAGGGGATGGTTGCTTGCGCTGGTTCTGGGGCTTTTGAGCTGTATGGTCATGGGGCTTGTGCTGGTGTGGAGCAACATTGAGCGCATGGACACGACATATTTTATCAATATCCAGCAAAATACTGTTCGTGAGCGCCGCGCCCTGAGGGCCAAGCTTGAAGTTGAGCGTGAGCGGCTGCTTTCTCCTTATGAGTTACGCCGCAAAGCAGACGAGTTTGGCATGCGCGAACCCAAGCCCGGTCAGATTCGACGGATGGAAGTACAGTAATCACTCCGGATAACTCCAATGCCCGATTGCTAGCAATCAGGCCCGGAAAAAGCCCGGCGTCATTCGGCGACGCCTAGTTTGGAAACACCATGTTCAAACTCAGCTCTCGCAAACGCAATGTGTCCAGCTCTGGCCCTGCCCGTGCTTCCAAGCCGCAGACCAGCCGCAACCGCGCCTCTGGCTCGGCGGCTAAGGCTCCGTCTTGGATAGGCAATGTGGATTGGGGCCGCGCCCGCATCAAGATGGTTGTCAGCATCTTTTGCATTCTGTGGGTCGGGCTGTGGGCGCGCGCATGGTATCTGCAAATGGTTGAAGGGCCACGCCTTGCTGAACGCGCACGGCGGCAGCATACCGCTACGGAGCTTGTTACCGGTCGCCGCGGCATGATCTTTGACCGCAATGGGCAAGTGCTGGCCCGTAGCGTGGAAGCAAAATCCATTTATGCGCGCCCGCAGGATATCACCGATTTTCAGGCCATGGCTAATACCCTTGGCCCCATTCTGGGCATGGAACCGCAGAAGCTGTACGACGACCTGGCAAAGACCAAGCGCCGTTTTGTCTGGCTCAAGCGCAAGGTTGATGACTATACCGCCGAGGCCGTGCGCAAGGCCAACATCACTGGCATAGGCCTGAGCAAGGAATACGACCGCGTTTACCCCTTCAAGCATATGGCGGGGCAGCTTCTTGGTTTTGTGGGCCTGGACGACAAGGGCCTTGAAGGCCTGGAGCGTTCGCTTGATTCACGCCTCGGCTGCATACCCACGCGTCAGATCGTGCAACGTGATGCCATGGGCCGTCGTTTTTACCTGCATGAAGAAGGGCAGAGTGAACCGGTGGGGCAGGATTTGACCCTCACCATTGATATGCAGATACAGTTTTTTGTTGAAGAAGCCGTGGCGCGCACTGTGCGGGAATATGATGCCCGCTGGGGCGGAGCGCTGGTGGTTGACGTGCCCTCGGGCGAGATCATGGCCTGGGCGCAGTATCCTTTCTTCAACCCCAACAACTACAGAGATTTTTCTCCGCTGATTTACCGCAACAGGCTGGCTGCCGATGCCCTTGAACCGGGCTCTACATTCAAGCCTTTTGTTATGGCTGCCGCCATTCAGGAGCACAAGGTCACGCCCAACACCCTTTTTGATTGCGAGGGCGGCAAGTGGGTGACCAAAAACTTCACCATCCGCGATACATCACGCCAGGGGATACTGCCCGCGTCCAAGGTGCTGCGGTATTCGTCCAACATTGGCATGGCCAAGATCGGTTTGTCGCTGGGTGCGCCAACCTTCTATAAGTATATGCATGCGTTGGGCTTTGGGCAGCGTACGGGTGTGCCTGTGTCTGAAAGCCGGGGTATCCTGCGCGCTCCGCGTGATTGGAGCGAAGTCGACATCATGTCCACCTCGTTCGGTCAGAGTATATCTGTGACGGGCCTTCAGATGGCGCAAGGCTATCTTACACTGCTTAACAACGGCGTGTATAAGCCCCTGCGCCTCACCCGCGATGACGGGGCGGTGGATGAAGTGCGCCCCCGTGTTTATTCCGAAACCGCAGTGCGCGAAGTTATGCACATGATGCGTGACGTTGTGGAAGAAAGTGATGGCACTGGCAAGCGCGCCCGCGTGGACGGTATTGACGTGGGCGGCAAAACCGGTACTGCCCAAAAGGCCGATCACAGGTCTGGCACCTATGGCAGCAAGCGCCTTGCTTCATTCGTGGGCTTTTTCCCCGCTGATAAGCCAAAGTATCTGGTTATGGTGATGGTCGATGAACCCACGCGCAACCAGTACGGCGGCGTGGTTGCCGCGCCTGTATTCAAGGAAGTTGCCACACGCATGGTGACCTACACAGGCATGTTTAACGAAACCAAGATTGCCGCAGAGGCGGACAAAGCCGCAACGCGCGGCGGGGCTGCTTCTGCAAAAACGCGTCAGCGCGGCCTCAAGCTTGCCTCCATAGAAATTCCCTATGCAACGGACACAAGAAAGTTGGCCCCGCCGCAGCAGGCAGAGGGCATGCGTTTGCCAGGGCACCTTGCCAAGGCAAGCAGCCGGGTGCCGGATGTGATGGGCAAGTCTGTGCGTAATGCGGTTGAGCTTTTTGCCCGGGCCGGTGTTGTGCCTGAATTGAAAGGATCGGGCAGCAGGGTGATCAAGCAGACCCCCGCCCCCGGCGTGGCCTGGCCCGAAGAAGGTATTAAAACCGACTATATTCTCTGGCTTTCCGAACGGTAAGAACGGCAGGTTGATTCCGGCTGGCGCACGCCTAACGCGCGGGGTTGCGGGTTTGAAGGCGCGCGCCGTCGGAACAAAAATTGGGGGCAGATGCCCCGGTTATGCAGCGAGGTTGGTATGGAACGGGAATTTGCAGCCCTTCTTGAGCAGTGCAGACGCGGTGGTATTGAAGTTCGCGTTGATTCGCGTCAGGTTGGCAACGGCGACATATTTGTTGCCGTGCCTGGCGTTAACGAGGATGGGGCGCGTTTTATTCCCGCCGCGGTAACAGCAGGCGCCTCTGTTGTTGTTTGCCGCCCTGGCGGTGCAGAAGAAGCCGCCGCTCTTGCAGAAGGGTGCCGCGTTGTACACCATTCTGACCCGCGCGAGGCGCTTTGGCGTTTGGCTGAGGCCCGCTGGCGCACAAGCGAACTGCCGCTCAAGATCGTGGGCGTTACAGGCACCAACGGCAAAACCACCTGCTCCTATCTGCTCGAACAACTTTTTGCCCAGGCCGGGCATAAGCTTGGCGTCATGGGCACGGTCAGCTACCGTTGGCCCGGTCACTCTGAAGCCGCGCCCCTCACCACTCCTGATGCCCTGAGCGTGCATGCCATGCTGGCTGCCATGGCAAAAGCCGGTGTGGACGTGGCGGTGATGGAAGTTTCCTCCCACGCCATTGATCAGCAGCGCGTGTGCGGCGTGCCGTTTTCTGGCGCGGCCTTCACCAACCTGACGCAGGATCATCTGGATTATCACAAAAATATGGAGAGCTATTTTCAGGTCAAGGCGCGCCTTTTCCTGGAATTGCCCCGTCCAGACAAGGCCATGGCGGTCAACGCCGATGATCCCTGGGGTCGCCGTCTGCTTGAGCTGTGCCCCACGGCACTTTCCTTTGGTCTGCAAAAGGGCGCACTGAACAAGCGCCACCTCTGGGGTGAGCTGCTTTCTGCCGGTACCGATGGCTGCCACATGCGCATGCACCTTGAAGGCAGCAAGTGGGAGCTGCGTTCCCCTCTGGTGGGCGCGTTCAATGCTTCCAACCTGCTGGCTGTTCAGGCTGTAGCCCTTGAAATGGGCATTGAGCCAGACGCATTTAAATCTCTGGAAAGTTTTACTGGTGTGAGCGGGCGGCTTGAACGCGTGGAAAATCCGCAAGGATTAAATGTCTTTGTAGAT
>QKDT01000284.1 GCA_003251995.1 Desulfovibrio desulfuricans | reverse complement strand
AAAACGCGATGCCGAGCGACAGGCCGAATATGCGGGCAAGGACGCCATCGCTTTTGGCAGCCAGATCCGCACCTATACGCTGCAACCGTACAGACTGGTTAAGGACCACCGCACCAACTCTGAAGCCGGAGACGTGGAAGCCGTTTTGAATGGTCAGATTGACCAGTTCCAACACGATTACCTACTACACCGCCATGAGCAACAACGCTGAATTTGACGCCCTTGCCAACGAGCTGCTTGCCTTGCGGCAGGCAGACGGCGCAGCTTCACGCACCAGTGGAGAATCTGTACTGGTCGCACGCCTGGTACCTGGCTTCAATGTTAACAGGTGGCAAGAGTTTTTGCGCCGTTATCCCACCGGGCGCTGGTGCGCTTTGCCCGCGGGGCCTGGCCTCCTACCAGAAATTGGTGGAGGGCTCCACAACGCCCCCGGTCATCTTGCCCACCTGCTCATGGCAGAGATGTTTGTGGCGCAGATCAGCCGCGAACTCCTACGCCTATCCCGCACGGGTGGCGATCTGGCGGTAATTGAGGTCGCTCTTTGCGAACGGGCGGAGCTTGAATCGCGCCTTGATCAACCCACAATGCTGGCCCTTGAGGCGCTGCTTGTGGATTGTCTGCGGCAATGCCGTGAAGAATGCGACACACTGGGCTGTACGGGGCCGGGGCGCTTTGCCCTGCTTTTGCCCGGTGTTAGTGTGTTGCGGGCGCGCCTGATGGCCGAACAGATGCAAAAAGTCTTTTCTGTCCGTGCAGCAGAGATATCTGTCGGGTCCGGCAAGGGCAGGCATACCTTAAAGGCCAGGTGCGCCATGGGCATTGCATGCGCCGACCAAGGGGCCAGGCCAACCCCCGAAGACCTGCTGGTTAAAACCGCGCAGGCTACGGACGAGGCCCTTGCGCAAAAAGTTGGACACATCTGCATATCGGGCGGCACGGCTCTTGAGGCCAGAACCACCCTAGTACACTCCAGCGAAAAACGATTTCTCTTTTTTGGGGGAAACTGATGGCAAATACGACATTGAGCGTTGCCCTGCTGAGCGGCAAAGGCGGGGTGGGCAAAACAAACATGTCGCTCAATATAGCCTGCGCCCTGCATCAGCAGGGGTTCAAAACCCTGTTGATGGACTGCGATCTGGGCCTTGCGAACCTTGACGTGCTGCTGGGCATCATGCCCGAGGGCAATCTTCAGACGGCCCTGTTGGGTGAGGCTGATATCTCTGATGTTCTCTGCCAGATAGACGGAGAAGACTTTGCAGTGCTGCCCGCCGCATCTGGCGTGCCGGAACTGACAGAATTGCAACCCGACGCCCGCGACCTTTTGCTTTCGCGCCTGGAGCCGGTGCTGCACAAATATGATTTTGTTTTTATGGATATCGGCGCGGGCATTTCGGGCACGGTGCAAACTTTTGCAGCCATGGCTTCGGTGCGCATAGTTGTTATCACGCCTGAGCCGACATCCCTGACCGACAGCTACGCACTCATCAAGGTGCTCAATAACCGCTACGGTCTGCGCGATTTTATGGTCCTGGTCAATCAGGCAACATCACAGGCCGAGGCCAAGGCTTCTTTTGACAAACTTTCCGGCGCATGCCGTCACTTTTTGCATATTGAGCCTGTTTTGCTGGGGCATGTGCGCTCCGACAAAAAACTTCCGGAGGCTGTCTGCCTGCAAAAGCCGCTTATGATGCACGCTCCAGGCAGCCCTGCGGCGCTGGATCTGCAAAATATGGCCACACGTTTGCAGCGAATTCGCCTCGGAATGCTTGACTGGCTTGGCTCGCGAAATATTTTACAACCTATTCCGGTTCAGGAATAGATTTTTTGTCAAACAGTTTACCTTGACAGAAAAAAGGTATAGGGTTGAATTACTAATAAATGTCCGACCTTGTACCCCTTCGGGCAAACTTGTAACGTGGTCACGGAGGCATGATGAACAAGAGCGAGCTTATCAAGGCACTGGCCGACGAAACCAACATCCCTCTGGACGATGCGTCGATGGTGGTCAACACCTTCTTTGACGCCATGAAAAAATCTCTGCTTTCTGGAGAGCGTATTGAAATACGCGGCTTCGGCAGCTTTAAAATCAAGGAATACGAAGGCTATGCCGGTCGCAATCCCAAAACCGGTGAAAGTGTCGTAGTAGAATCGAAACGTCTGCCCTTTTTTAGAGCGGGCAAGGAATTGAAAGAATTTATCAATCAGTAAGGCCGTAACGCGCTGCCGAACCTGAGGCCCTATGGGGCCGCCCGCTAGCGAAGGCAAAACCTTCGTGCGGGCTTTTGTTCGCTTTTTGCAACGCGCTGCTCACAGGAGTTTGTAATGCAATTCTCAGGTGCATTGACCGCGCTTGTAACTCCGTTCAGAAACAATACCCTGGACGAAGAAGCTTACCGCGCTTTTATTGAACACCAGATCAGCGAAGGCATTCACGGTCTGGTTCCTTGCGGCACCACGGGCGAATCCGCCACCCTGACCCATGAGGAACACGAAAGGGTCATCGAAATATGCATTGACCAGGTTAAAGGTCGTGTACCTGTTCTGGCTGGCGCAGGCTCCAACAATACCATAGAAGCCATCCGCCTTACCAAGTTTGCCAAAAAGGCCGGCGCCGACGGCGCACTGCTTATTACCCCCTATTACAACAAGCCCACGCAAGAAGGTTTGTACCAGCATTTCAAGGCCATTGCCCAGGCAGTGGACATGCCGCTGGTGCCCTACAATGTGCCGGGCCGTACGGGCTGCAACCTGTTGCCCGCCACCCTGGCCCGCATTGCCCACGATTTTTCAAATATTGTTGGCGTCAAGGAAGCCACAGGCGACCTGATTCAGGGCAGCCGTGTGCTTGAAAGCTGCCCCGAGAACTTCAGCGTGCTTTCTGGCGATGATTTTACCGCCCTGCCCCTCATGGCTCTTGGCGGCAAGGGCGTAATATCCGTTACATCAAATATTGTGCCTGGTCGCGTAGCTGCCATGTGCAACGCCTTCAACAAGGGCGACCTCAAGGAAGCAGCGCGCATCCATCACGGGCTCTTTCCCCTGCATGATGCCCTGTTCTTTGAGAGCAACCCCATCCCCGCCAAGACAGCATTGGCGCTCATGGGCCGCATGGAAGCAGAAATCCGCCTGCCCCTCTGCCCCATGGCAGAAGGCACCAAGCAAAAGCTTATTGAAGTGTTGCGCCAGCAAAACCTCATCTAGCATCCGATTAGCAGACGCAAAAAGCCCCCGAGCCTTAAGGTTCGGGGGCTTTTCTACATTTATGCTATGGCAATACCGGGATCAGGCAAGATCTTCTGTATCCTCGGCATCGTCCCCGGATTCTGGGGTCGCGTGCAGGTTGCCAACGGCAGAATTCTGCGCGGCCTCAGACGCGCCCTCACCAGCAGCGGCTGATTTGGCAGCATTGCGTGTCGCCTCGCTACGTTCTTCAGCCTTGTGCTTTACGCTTTCACCCTGGCTGATAAAGTAGACCTGCTCCGCAATATTGATGGAACGCCGCCACACACGCGTGAGCGAGCGGGCCACCAGGATGATGTGCATGGCCTGATAGGGTTCAAGGCTGGAATCAGGGTCAGAAAGCTCTTCCATAATCTTCTGGATGATGCGCACTTCGCTCTGTACGGCTTCTTCATCACCACGCAGCATGTGCAGGGCTTCTTCCGCATTATTCTCGCGAAACACTTTCACGGCGCGGTCAAAAGCCTCGCTGGCCTTGCAATACATCTCACGCACATGCGGAATAACGCCAAAGCCGGGCTTGTCCTGCATCAGTATGGCCTGTTCAGCCATGCTCACGGCTTCATCGCCAATGCGTTCAAGATCAACAACCATACGCAGGGCGCTGACCACAAATCGCAGATCCCTTGCCACAGGTTGGGTGCGGGCAAGCAGTTGCAAGGCCATTTCGTCAATTTCGTTTTCCAGGGCATCAATAGCCGCATCGTTTTCGATCACAGATGCTGCACGGCCCGGATCGCCAGCCGCCATGGCCTTGCCGGCATCTTCCAGAGCTATACCAACGCTGGCGCACATGACCAGCAGCCTGGTGCGCAGTGATACGAGCAATTGTTGCAAATAGTTGGCCTGTTGCTGCATGATCGTTCTCCCAGAACAATTACGCTTGAAGGTGATACAGCCTGTGTGCGCCCCGGTGCAACCATCTGTTGGCTGCGCTCTGACCGCAACGTGAACAAACTCCCCTGACGGGGGTGTAAACGTACTGCAGGGGCGCTGTCAGCGCCTGAGGGACGTACCCAAATGTTGAGAATGCATATCCCCAACAGTGAACTCTCTGTGGCGGGCTGCGCAACACATGGAAACGGCGAGGCCCACGGTGCCGCGTTTAGCCAAAACGACCGGTAATATAATCTTCCGTCTGTTTTTTTGCCGGCCTGGTAAACATGACATCCGTAGCGTTATGCTCAATGAGTCTGCCCATGTAAAAAAAGGCAGTATAGTCAGAAACGCGGGCCGCCTGCTGCATGTTGTGCGTAACAATAATGATGGAGAGCGACTCGCGCAGCTCGCGAATACTCTCTTCAATTTTTTGCGTGGCAATAGGGTCAAGCGCGCTGGCGGGTTCGTCCATCAGCAGCACCTCTGGCTCCACAGCCAGAGCACGCGCAATGCACAAGCGCTGCTGCTGCCCGCCCGAAAGCCCCAGAGCGGGGCTTTGCAGCCGATCCTTGACCTCTTCAAAAATGGCTGCCCTGCGCAAAGAAAGTTCCACCTTCTCCGCTATAAGGCTTTCATCCCGCAGGCCATTGACGCGCAGACCGTAAGCCACGTTTTCGTAAATGGTCTTGGGGAAGGGGTTGGGCTTCTGAAAAACCATGCCCACCCGGCAGCGCAGTGAAACTACATCGGTATCGGGTCGATTGACATCCTGCCCGTCCAGCAGGATCTCGCCTTCAACTCGAGCGCCGGGAACCAGGTCGTTCATACGGTTCAGGCAGCGCAAAAAGGTTGATTTGCCGCAGCCCGAGGGCCCAATCAGGGCAGTAACCCTGCGCGGCTCAAAATTCAGGCTTACTTCGTGCAGGGCCTTGTTTTGCCCATAGTACACACTGACGTTGCGTGCCAGCAGATGCTCGTTCATGAAAGTGCCGCTCCGTAAACGGAAGAAAGTGTGAAAACAAGGGCCGTGTTGCCGTCCTGTGCCGGGCTCTCTGCCCGGATGCGGCCGCC
>QKDT01000335.1 GCA_003251995.1 Desulfovibrio desulfuricans | reverse complement strand
GCATCGGCTGTTCTGGCGCAACCGCCATTGCGGCGGGGGCAGTATCAGCAGCAGGTTCAGTATCAGCGGCGGATATGGTTGATGCAGCGGGGCTTACGGCTTCTGCTTGGTGCAGCGGGGCTTCCGTGCCAGCGCATGGCATGGCTGCGCCGCCCATGGATGCCAACCCCTGATTGATTACCTCATGCAGTGATACCGGCCCCTTGGAAAAATTGAGAGCCAAGAAGCGCAGCACAGCCGCGGTATCGGGGGCGTCGCCCGCAGCATTGATGCACGCGGCCCACGCTTGCCAAAAGCCAGCGTAGGTAGAAAACATCCTTGTGAGCCTGCCAACCTGCTTTTCGCAGGCTTGCAGCCGATTGGTGGAATGCAGCAACTCTATGAGAAAAAGCCTGGCTTCAAGAAATTCTTCGTGCCGGGCAAGCCCTTGCTCAAGAATTTCAACAGCCTCATCTACGCGTTGCTCTTCGGCAAGCAGACGCGCCAGAGGAAAAAAGACCTTGGAATTGGGCTCAAGCTCCAGGACTTCTTTATACCATTCAATTTTTTCAGTCATGGTTTTTGCTCCCGCCCCGTTTTGGTCACATCGCCGAAAAGATAGAGCACCTCGTTGTCGCGAACATAATGGAGGCGCTGGCGAATGACTTTTTCCACATACTGGCTGTCGGATTGCAAAAGGCGAATTTCACGGCTCAAAGAGAGATTTTCCGCATCAAGGCCAGCAATCTGCTTTTCAAGTTCGGCATACTGCTGTTTGAGTTCGCGGTATTCGATAAGCCCGGTCGGGCCCCAGACCATGCGGGCAAAAAGCACCACATTAACCAGGCCCAATACAACCAGTATGAACGTACGCCAGAACATTACTGCAACAACCGCTGCTGTTGAGATCTCTTGCCCGCTGAAAGACGCAACTCAGCCAAAAATGTGGCTGTGGCTTTTTCAAGCCGCGTAACATCTTCTTCCGCCAAGTTCATCTGGTCTACCTGATGCAGATAATCCTTGAGCGTGGTCAACTCCTGATCAAAGTGACGACCCCAGACCCCAGCGCGCATGTCGGGCTCCAGTTCCAGAATTGTCTGGATGCAGTTTTTCAGGCGGATCTGCAACGTACTCATGCGTTGTTCCTGTTAGCCTGCCTGTTTACGCGTATTGCGGTAAAAATCATAGCAATAGTTGGACCCTGAAACAACAGCCAGCACCAGAGCTGCGTACAGCAGCCCAAGGCCAAGCAACCGCAGATCCATCCCCCACAGGGGATAGTGCAGCGCCAGGGGCACTATGGCAAAAATCTGAAGAACGGTCTTGGCCTTACCAAACTTGTCGGCAGCCAAAACAATGCCCTCATCAATGGCAATGGCGCGCAAACCGGTAACCACAAGTTCGCGGCATACAATAATGATCACTACCCAGGCCGGAGCCCAGCCCAGCTTCACAAACATGATCAGCACCGAACAAATCAGCACCTTGTCAGCCAGCGGGTCCAAAAACTTGCCCATGCTGGTAACCATGTTGGAGCGACGGGCAATATAACCATCGGCCCAGTCGGTCAGGGAGGCAAAAATAAAGGCCAGAGTAGCCAAAATGCAGGTCATCGGGCCTTCAAAATAGAGCAGGAAAACAACCAGAGGGGTCATTAAAATGCGTAACAGTGTAATTTTATTAGCAAGATTAAGCATTTTTCCTCTCTGGCGTTCCGTGCGAATTTTACTAAACATTACCACAAAACAATACGGGAGAAAAGGAGAAAAAAGCTCCCCCGGCGACCAGCACCAGCCGCCAGGGAAGCCTGCATTTCTACCGAGCCGTGCCCGTAGCGGCGCAATTAGCTGCGCGAGCCAGCAAGGGCTTCCAAACTGCCGTCAGCGGCAGCGGCAATAGAGTCTGCCAGATTAAGGAAGGCATCCTTTGCCGCGCTTTCTGCATCAAGATACACCACAGGGATACCTTTGTCAGCAGCAACAACGGTAGTGGGATCAAGCGGTACAGCGCCCAGGAATTTGAGGCCGTAGCGCTTGGCAAGCTCTTCGCCGCCGCCCTTTTTGAACAGGTCAATTTCCTGATGGCAGTGCGGGCAAACAAGGCCGCTCATGTTTTCCACCACGCCAAGAACATTGGAGTTGGTGTACTGCAAAAAGTTGATGGCCTTGCGCACGTCTGCCAGCGAAATTTCCTGCGGGGTGGTTACAACCACGCACAAGGCATCGGGGATGGACTGCATAACGGTCATATGCTCGTCGCCCGTTCCTGGAGGGGAGTCGATAAGCAAAAAGTCCAGCTCGCCCCATTTCACGTCTGCTATAAACTGACGGATGGCAGAGGTCTTTTTGGGACCACGCCACAGAATGGCCTGATCCTTGTCCTGCAAAAACGTATCCATGGAAATGACAGAAAGGTTCTCGTCGTAGGCAGCCGGAATCATGAGCTGAGTGGGCTCGTCGATCTCAACCGTGCTGGTAAGGCCAAGCAGATTGGGAACACTCGGGCCGTGGATGTCCACATCCAGAATGCCAACCTTGAATCCGTGCCGAGCCAGCGCAGCAGCGGTATTAACCGTTACGGAGCTTTTGCCCACGCCGCCCTTGCCGCTCATGACAAAAATCTTGTGGCGTATATGACCCAAGCGATCGGCGATTACGCGGTCTTGCTTGGCCATAGGGTCATTGCACTCTCCGCTGCCGCCCTTGCCAGTGGAGCTGGGGCAAGACGACGCAGAAGAACAGGATGAACAGGATCCCATGACATCTCCTTCAATTTAAGCGGGTTTTACGGTGGTTATCTACCAGCCGTGGTCGCCCACCAGATCTACAAAAACTACCGGCCCAAGGTCTTCGGTGCTTACACGCCCCTGCTCCTTGCACACGCGCACAAGGCGCTGCGTGCGCGGCTTGGACCCAACTGGGATAAGCATGATGCCGCCCTCGTCAAGCTGATCAACGAGGGGGCGCGGCACTTCCGGCCCGCCAGCGGTAACAATGATACGGTCGAAAGGCGCGGCTTCAGGCATGCCAAGCGTGCCATCGCGCCGCTGCATGTGGATACCCCTTAGTCCCAGTTGCCGCAAGAGGCTTGAAGTAATTTGATACAGCTCACGCATGCGCTCAACGGTAAAGACCGTGCAGCCCATGGTGGCAAGCACCGCGGCCTGGTAGCCAGAGCCCGTGCCGACCTCAAGCACCCGCATGCCCCGCTGCACTTCAAGCAACTGGGTCATCAGGGCAACAATATATGGTTGGGAAATGGTCTGGCCGTAGCCGATGGGCAGGGGGGTATCTTCGTAGGCCTGCGCGCGCAGGGCCTCCTGCACAAAAAGATGCCGCGGCACTGCAAACATGGCCCCCAACACTGCGGGATCATTGATTCCGCGTGCTTCCAACTGCTCGCGCACCATCCTGCGCCGCAGGCGTTTGGGGTCCACGGTCGGAGCAGGCTCGCGGGGAGAGCCCCCAGCCGTAGAGTATTTGCTGTACTGCATACTGCGGAAGTGAAAACAGATTTTTTACGCCAAGTCAATGCGTCACTGAGGCGCAACCGAACATATCAAGACAAATTCCAGACTTTTCCTTGAAACTTACCTTTCTTTATGCAACCCTTCGGGAAGCGAGAATTGAGGAGTCGGCAATGCGTAAAAGAAGTTTATTTTCATCGGTACTAGGTATTATAGTTGTCGCCGTTCTGATTTTTGGCGGCTACACTTTTTTTAAAGATCTTGACGGCCCTACAGTTGATGTTACGCCCACCACCGGCAGGGTTTCGCCCGCAAGCGTGCTCACAGTACGCATGAAAGACCCGTCGGGCATCCGCTCCATTTCTGTTGGGGTGCGCAAGAACAATGTGCTCAACGTCATCTACAGCAAGCACTTTGACAAGTATCTTCCCGAGCGCGAGGTTGAAGTCCCCATGAAGGACGCCAGCCTGCGCGAAGGTGCTTTTGAGCTTGAAATCCGCGCCACAGACGGTTCGCTTGCTGGCTTTGGTCAGGGCAACACCCGCACGGTGCAACTGCCCATGCGTCTCGACACGCAGCCCCCGCGTATTTCTGTCAAAACCCTGCCCCCCAATGTGCGCAGAGGCGGCACCGCCGTTGTGCGGTACACTATTGATGAAGAGGTAAGCACCAGCGGCGTTCTGGTGGCGGGTTATTTTGTGCCTGGCTATCTGCAAAAAGATGGCAGCTACATCTGTTTTTTCCCGTATCCTTACACTATGGCTGCCCGCGACTATAAAAACAGTGTTGAAATTACTGCCACCGACCTTGCTGGCAACGTTACCAAAAGCCACCTCACGGTCATGGCGTATGAAAGAACCTTTAAAAGCGACAGCATTGAAGTTTCAGACAATTTTCTGCTGGCGGTAGAAAGCAAACTGCGCGACCTGGCCCCCAATGCCACTAACCCGCTGGAATGCTATCTCTATATCAACAATCAGGTGCGCGCCGCCAACGTGGCAACCCTGCGCGACATTGGTCACGACACCGCCTCTGCCATGCTGTGGAGCGGCGCCTTTGAGCGCCTGCCCCGCTCTGCCCCGCGTGCGGGTTTTGGCGATCACCGTTTCTTCAGCTATCAGGGCAAACCCGTGGGCGAATCTTATCATCTGGGTTTTGATCTCGCCTCGGTGCGCAATGCCGAAGTACCCGCCGCCAACAGTGGACGAGTAATTTTTTGCGGTAATCTTGGCATCTACGGCAACCTTATTGTCATAGATCACGGCCTGGGGCTTATGTCGCTCTATTCCCACCTTAACGATCAAATAGTCAAAGTGGGTGACGTGGTGCAGAAAGGCCAGATCATTGCCCATACCGGCAGCACGGGTCTTGCCTTTGGCGATCATCTTCACTTTGGCATTCTTGTGGGCGGCGTGGAAGTTACCCCCCTTGAATGGCTTGATCCCAAGTGGATTAAAGACAACATCACTGGGCGGCTTGAGGCTTCCATGAGCCAGCAATAGCTGGCAGAAGCAAAATGTAGTTTCTGAATCCACGTACCTTTTTACTCCCGCTGATAAAATAACGGCCTGCCGGTTTTGAGCCCCCACAATAGTGGAGAGTTCATGCCCCGCAGGCCGTTATTTTTTTCTTGTTAAAAGGGGCTTGAATTCTTTTTAGGTTCACGTATAGCCTGAAGTTATGGAAGAAAGTACATAATTCCTGCATCAGGATTCATGAAGACATCGGGCCCATATCACATAAACCTGTTTCATGTGAGGTCTTTT
>QKDT01000150.1 GCA_003251995.1 Desulfovibrio desulfuricans | reverse complement strand
TTTTTGTTTAACAGCCTATTTTTCGGGCAGGCTAAAACGCCCAGCCACAGGCGTTTGCCAACCGCCGCCAAAGGGCATGCGGCTCATATACAGCGACAAAGGCTCCTGACGACGCTTGAATTCAGCCCTAAACAGCTTGTCGCGCACTTCTACGCGCACCGCCGAAAGCGGGCCGGATTCAGCCTCCGCTGGCTGCAACAGGTCTTCAAGAATCGGGTCCAGCTCATCGTAGGGCAACAGGCTGTCCGAATCTTTCTGACCGGGGCTCAGCTCCGCAGAAGGATCCTTGATAAAAATCTCTTCGGGGATAATCTCTGCGCCGCGATGGGCGTTATACCAGCGACCAACCGCGTACACCTGGGTTTTGGTCAGGTCGCCAATCACAGCCAGAGCGCCGACAGAATCACCGTACAAGGTGCAGTAGCCCATGGCTCCCTCGCTCTTGTTGCCGGTATTGAGCACCAGGGCATTGGCCTTGTTGGCAAGCGAGGTAATGAGCGTACCGCGTATGCGGGCCTGTACGTTTTCAAAGGTCACATCACCAGGCCGCTCCTCAAACAGGTCAAGGCCTGGTTTGAGCGAGGTTGCAAAAGCCTCCATGAGCGGGCCAATGGGCAGGGTTACGGTTGTAATACCAAGATTTTTAGCCAGTTTGGTGGCATCTACCGAAGCGCCTTCACTGCTGTGGGGCGAGGGCAAAAGCACGCCAGTGACGTTTTTCGCCCCCAAGGCTTCCACCGCCACGCTGCACACCAGGGCCGAATCCATGCCGCCAGAAATGGCAACGATGCCCCTTTCAACCCCGCACTTATGCACAAAGTCGCGCGTGCCCAGCACAAGGGCGCGCCAGTAGTCTTCTTCCACGCAGGCGGCAAGCGGCTCTGGCGTTTTGGGCGCACCTTGTCCACGCGCGGTGTCCACCACCAGCACGTCTTCCTCAAAGGCCTTGCCTCTGGCAAGCAGTTGCCCGGTGGGGTCAAACACAAGGCTCTGACCATTATACACGCGGCTGTCGTTACCGCCCACCATGTTTACCGAAAACATATGCACATGATGGCGGGCCGCAACGTGCGAAAGTAGATGCTCGTCTGTTTCTTGCGCACTCACGCTAAAGGGCGCTGCCGCCATATGTACCAGGGCGTCCACGCCGCGCTGCACCAGTTCCATAAGCGGGTTATGCCCGCTGGCGTAGCGGGTTTTCCAAAAAGAACCGTCTTCGCTCTGGGCATCCTCACACAGCACCACGCCAATGCGCCAGCCGCCCATGGTGACAATGCCGCACGAAATGCCGCGGTCAAAATACTTGGCATCCTCGTCTGTTGATTCCGCCACGCTGGGGTTCTGGCCCTGATTCTGATAAACCTTGCGCGAAACAACCTGCCAGCCGCCATTCTCGACCAGCACTGCCGCGTTGGACAGCAGGCCGGAGGCGTACACGCTGGGCACAGGCGCGCCCACCAGAACTGAGGGGCCGTCCTTGAGTTCCGCAGCCAGAATATCCAGCGCCTTGAGGCAGCCAGAGGCAAAACCCTGGGCGCACAAATAATGACCAGGGGCCACGCCGCAAAGCGCCAGCTCGGGCGTAACGCACAGGTCAGCCCCCGCTGCGCCAGCCTGACGGACGGTGCTGATGATACGTTCCAGATTTCCGGCTACGTCGCCGGTAACGGTGTTGCACTGCAATAGGGCGATTTTCATGCCGATGCCTCCCCCGGGTTACAGGTAGTTGTGCAGGGGACCACCCGGCGCTGCCAGGGCTTCCACCTTACGAATGACCGCCGGTTCCTCTTCCAATGGGGGGGCATGGAAGGGCTTCAGGCGCGCGTCTATGACCAGCGGCGCTTCGCATGACCAGTGCCTGGCCCGTGTGGCGGCATTGGCGCCGTACACATCAGTAGCCGGGTCTGACCGGGTGAAGGCCACCCATAAAAAATTTTCCAGGCTGGCGGCGCAAAAATCCGCGTCGTCCGCCACTGCCACCAGAGGAAAGGCTTCGCGACCAGGCCATTGGGCCAAGGCCTGCGCAAGCGCTTCCATCTGCGGGTCGGGCTGGTTGCGTTCAATCCCGTGTTTGGGCCCGCCAATGGTCAGCAGGCCGGGGCCGCTAACGCGCACGGGGCCAAAGCCCTGCGGCAAAGGCGGCAGGTCGGCGGCAGGGCCGGAAAGCTCGCAACCAAGCTCCCGCCGCTTTTTCCCGGCAGAAGCCCAAACAAGTTTGGAGCCTTCGTTAAGCGCGCTGCCCGTATAATCCAGTGTATCATTTGTGCTGCGGGTGATGAAGTGCAGATCGCGTGCGAAATCGACCCGCTCCAGCAAATGCCGCAAAAAGGCAGGCACATCGCGAGCTGTGAGGCCCGGCGCGTCTTCGTGCGCCACCAAAAAAACATATTTAGCCAGGGCAGTCTGGGTGGTTCCCAGCAGGTGCAGCCCAGCGGTGATCAGCTCCCGCGGGCGGCGCTCCTCTTCGTAGGGGGTATAGCGTTCGCTGCCCACCGCCAGCAACAGGGGGTGAACCCCGGCTGCGTCCACGGCATGCACATCGCACACGCCCTGAAACACCTGCGGCACCAGCGGCCCGGTCAGCTCGTGGATAAAATCGCCAAAAACTGTGTCTTCCTGCGGGGGACGGCCCACAGCGGTAAAAGGCCAAATGGCCCCTTTTCTATGGTATACGGCATCAACCTTGAGCACAGGGAAATCATGGGCAAGGCTGTAATAGCCCACATGATCGCCAAACGGCCCCTCAGGCTTGCACTGCGGCAGCACATGCCCGCTGATGCAAAAATCCGCCTGCGCCAGCACTGGCAGGGGCAATCCCGCGGCAGCGGTCATTTCTACGCGCCTACCGCCAAGCAGCCCGGCAAACCGCAATTCAGAAAGCCCCTCGGGCAGCGGCATAACTGCTGCAACCGTGAGGCTTGGCGGCCCCCCCACATAAATATGCACAGGCAGGGGTTTGCCCATTTCCAGCGCGCGGGCGTGGTGCGCCCCTATTCCCCGGTGAATCTGATAGTGCAGCCCCACCTCGTCCGCCGCATATTCGTTGCCCCCAAGCTGCACGCGGTACATACCAAGGTTGGATGCGTCCGCGCCGGGTTTGGCAGGGTCTTCACTATACACCAGTGGCAGGGTGATAAAGGGGCCGCCGTCCATGGGCCAGCAAACAAGCTGCGGCAACTCGCTGAGTTTGCACTGACATTCCAGTACTGGCGCTGCTGCTGTTGCCTGATCTCCCCGCACCTTGCGCAGGGCGCAATCCAGCAGACCTCCGGTAGTCTTGGGCAGCATATTGACCAGACCGGGCAAGGCTTTGAGTGAACGCAAAGGATGTTTTAGGGCAGCCGCAGGGTCTGCCTTGGCGGACAGCACCGCCTCAACGGCGGGCAGGCTGTGGCGAAAAATAAAATGCAGACGCTCACGTGTGCCAAAAAGATTGGAGAGCATGGGAAAGGGCGTGCCCTTCACTCGCGTGAA
This sequence comes from Desulfovibrio desulfuricans, assembly GCA_003251995.1. GTDB lineage: Bacteria > Desulfobacterota > Desulfovibrionia > Desulfovibrionales > Desulfovibrionaceae > Desulfovibrio > Desulfovibrio desulfuricans_B. The sequence goes on along the minus strand of QKDT01000150.1, from coordinate 1,742 downwards.
CAGCAGGGCCGGAGCCTTGGCGCGGAAGGCGCGCCGCTGGATGGCTGCCAGCTCCAGATGCGGGTCAACCTCGGCGTCGATCCGCACCAGATGACCGTTGGCTTCAAGATCAAGCACGCATTCCTGAAGATTGCGGTAACTCATGAATGCGCCCCTTTATCGCAGGTTCCGGCTGACCCGGCAGCACCGTCAACTGCTGGTTGCACGCCAGCGAGAGTACGTTTGCCAGCCAGCACGGCCTTGAAATCATCAAGAATCTGCGCATGGTCAAACACCAGCGGCTGCGGCAGGGCATCCAGGGGATAAAAGGCAGCGTGTGCGGCATCATCCCCGGCTTGCAGAGCCTCGGGGTTACGCGCTTTGCCTGTAAAGGCTACCGTCAGCGTGTGCTGGCGCGGATCACGGTCAGGCCGCGAGTACACGCCCAAAAGCCCGGTCAGTTCCACATCCAGCCCGGTTTCTTCGCGCATTTCACGCACGGCGGCGGTTTCAGCGCATTCGCCTTCTTCTATAAATCCACCCGGCAAGGCAAAGCCCACGGGCTCATTGGCGCGGCTAATTATCACCACGCCATGCCCGGGTGAATAAATAACCACATCCGTTGTGGGCGTGGGATTTCTGTAGCTGGAATAAGGCTTGCCGCAATGCGGGCAGGTAACCTGGCGTTTCATGCGTTCTCCATATGGTTCGCGCCTCTGCGCAGAACAGACGCATACTAAGCCAGCACGCCCCGCGCCGCAAGAGCGTGAAAAAATGCCCTGCCGCAGCCAGTTCCCGCCCATGACAGCTGATTGACAAAAAAGTATGGCTGCCATACTAAATTGCCATGAAAAATGGCAGCCATAAAAAAAATACGGTGGAACTGCGCATCCAAAAATCCATGCTCAAAACTTTGGGTCACGCTGCCGCCCACGGCCCGCGTAGCGCGCCTGTGAGCATTGCATTGCTGGGCATCATGACGCGCTTTCAAGAGATTGAACGCCAGTGCAGTAAATTTGGCACAGATGTGGATATTCATATGGCGGAGATCCACACCATCATGGCTATCCACAACAATGAGGGCATCCATGTGGGTGGCTTGGCTGAATGCCTGGGCGTGACCAAGGGCAGCGCATCGGAACTACTGCGCAGGCTGGAACGCAAGGGGTTGGCGTATAAGGCCAAAGACCCATTAAAAATGACCCGCCTGAATGTTTTTTTGACGGAAAAAGGCAAACTTGCCAGCAGCTACCATATGGGATTTCACGCCCAACTGGACGGATTGGTGGAAAAAGCCATGGGTAGCCGCACACAGGAAGAAGTAACCAGCATCATAGGTTTTCTGGACGAAATTTTGACCAGGTTGAACGCCGCCAGCATCAAGGACGACCAACCCCTGCCAGAAACCCATGATATGACGGGCTAAGGGCACCTTCGCTTTCTGCCCGATCAGACAAGCGTAAAGCCAGCAGCCTCCAGAGCGGCAGCGCTGACAGCCCCGGCCCGCACAATACGCAAATGACCAGCACCGTTTTTCTCCCCACTCAAAGGCTCCACCACGGTGGAAGGTAGCCCCCCGGCAGGTAGCGGCCCGCCCAGCAGCAACGGCAGCGGCCCCCCTGTTTTTTCGTCTTGCTCCGCGTAATCGGCTGGGCACGGCCTGCTCTGCGCCATGTGCCGCAGGGCGTCCATCAGCGCCGGATCAAGCTCGGCTGGCGCACACACTGACGCCCCGCCGCTGAGGTTGGCGCTGCTTGCCGTGA
>QKDT01000085.1 GCA_003251995.1 Desulfovibrio desulfuricans | reverse complement strand
GGGGAGTACAAGGGCAACTGGAACTGGCAAGGAGCAACCCAGCGGGCAGGCTGTTGCGGCTGACGCCTCGGTGGATGTCGATCCGGAAGCCACGGCCTATGTGATTTTTACTTCTGGGTCTACGGGCAAACCCAAGGGCGTGGCGGTTTCGCATCAATCCGCGCTGAATACGATTTTGGATGTAAATTCCAGAAATGCCGTAGGCCCAAATGACAGGGTGTTTGGCATTTCGCAACTCAACTTTGATCTTTCCGTCTATGATATCTTCGGCACACTGGCGGCTGGCGCGGCTTTGGTTTTGCCACAGCAGGCGGAATTTGCTGAACCTCTGGAGTGGGTGAGGCAGGTGGAGCATACGCAGGTTACTGTGTGGAACTCTGTGCCGGCGCTGGCGCAATTGCTGCTGGATTCAGCCAAAGCCACGGGAGGCTGCCTGAAGCATCTGCGTCTTTTTATGCTCAGTGGAGACTGGCTGCCCGTAGAACTGGCCTCCAGTATCCTTGCCTTGCCGCAACAGCCGCGTCTGGTCAGCATGGGCGGAGCTACAGAAGCCGCAATCTGGTCAGTTGAAAAAGTTGTGGATGCGCTTTTGCCGGGGCAGAAGACAGTTCCTTATGGAAGGCCGCTTTTCGGTCAGATGCTCTACGTGCTGGACGCATCCATGAGGCCATGCCCCCTGTGGGTACCCGGAGAAATATACATCGCGGGAGTGGGCCTCGCGCAGGAATATCTGCACAGGCCGGAACTGACGGAACGATCGTTTTTTTCTCACCCTCAGACTGGCGAGCGGCTCTACCGAACCGGCGACTGGGGAAGAATGCTGCCCGACGGCGATATTGAATTTATGGGCCGCGATGACACGCAGGTAAAAATCAACGGCATGCGCATTGAGCTTGGTGAAATTGAATCCGCCATTGCTGAGATGCCCGGTGTGCGGCAGGCCGTTGCCGTTGTGGTCGAGCACTCGCAGGGTAGAAAAATCGTGGCTTTTGCCCAGCCGGACGGAGATCACAAGGTGGACGCCCCGCGTATCGGCCTGGCCCTGAAAGGTCGGTTGCCATATTCCTGGCTGCCAGCGGAAATTTGCCTGGAATCCACATTCCCGCTCACTGCCAACGGCAAGGTTGATCGGCGCACCCTGACTGCCCGGGCAAAGGCCTCGCTGGGCAAGCGCAACACCAGTGAATCATCTGTTCCCGAAACAAAGGCCCAGCAGCAGATAGCGGATGTGTGGGCATCCGTGCTCAACGGAGCGCGACCGGGCGTATCGGTATCTTTTTTTGATGCAGGCGGGACTTCATTTCTTGCCATGCAGCTATCCACACGGCTCACGGCGGTATTGCAGCGGCCTGTGCCTGTTCTTTCTGTTTTTCAGTACACAACCATAGCCAGTCAGGCGAAGCACCTCATTGATGCCGAAGTGCTGTGTTCCACAGAATCAGGGCACGCTCAAGGCCGCGTTGAAAAGCTCCGCGCCATGGCGTCCCGTGTGCGCCCCAGGAGGTAACATGACAGAAAATTCTTTAAAAATAGCGATAATTGGCATGGCTGGGCGCTTTCCTGGTGCGGAAAACCTGGATGCTTTCTGGGAAAATCTGCAAGCCGGAATTTCCGGTGGAAAGATGCTTGCCGATGCTGACGATGGTTTGGTTCACTACGGCTTTGCGCTCGAAAACAAAGAAATGTTTGATAGCGAATTTTTTGATGTTCCCGCGCGCGAAGCAAGAATGCTGGATCCGCAGCACCGAATTTTTCTTGAATGCGCGTATGCGGCTCTGGAGCATGCGGGCATGGCCCCCAAAGCCAGCGGTCAGCTTGTTGGAGTTTTTGGAAGCTGCAATTTCAACGGCTACGCACTGCGGTTTGCAGACAGAATTCTGGACGCCAAGCCCCTTGATCTGGTGGATATGCTTGCAGCCAGCGACAAGGATTATCTGGCTGCGCGTGTTGCGTACAAGCTGAACCTGAAAGGCCCGGCAATGACAGTGCAAAGCGCCTGCTCATCCTCCCTTGCGGCTGCAGCAATGGCTTGTCAGGCTCTTCTCGCCGGGCAGTGCGATGTGGCTTTGGCTGGTGGTGCGGGGCTGAAGGCCGGGGTAAGCCCAGGCTACAGCTATGAGCCGGAAGGCCCGCTTTCATGCGATGGGCATGTCCGCGCCTACAGCGATGATGCCAGTGGAGTGAACGAGGGGGAAGGGGTTGGCGTTGTCGTACTCAAACGCCTGGACGATGCGTTGCGCGACAGGGATCTCATTTATGCCGTCATTTCCGGCTATGCCATTGGCAACGATGGCTCGGACAAAACGGGATTTTACGCGCCATCCGTGTCTGGTCAGGCGGCGGTCATTGCCGATGCTCTGGCTATGTCTGGTGTTGATCCGCTGGAAATTGGCCTTGTGGAGGGGCACGGCACAGGGACGCCTATTGGCGACCCCATGGAAGTTGCCGCCCTTGCTCAGGCCTGGGCAATTCCCCAAAGCGCTACCCGCCAGTATTGTCGCCTGGGGTCAGTAAAAACTGGCATAGGTCACTTGAACGCAGCCGCAGGCGTTGCCAGCCTGATCAAGACAGCGCTGGCGCTGCACCACAAGATTATCCCCGCCTCGCTGGATTTTCACGCGCCCAATCCGAGGCTGGCGCTGGAGTCTACCCCTTTTATAATTGCTGGCAAAACAGAAGTCTGGACAGTAGCGGCAGGTAAGACCCGCGTTGCAGCGGTAAATTCACTGGGTATCGGCGGCAACAATGTCCATCTGATTTTGGAGGAAGGCCCGGAGCCAACAGCTACGGATGCCCCTGGCGCAACCTTGATTACCCTTTCCGCCAAAACCACTGCCGCTCTTGAAAAAAAGGTGGTGGAGCTAAGCGCATGGGGGCAGGCGCATCCTGTCCCGCTGGCTGACCTCGCGCATACACTGCTTTTGGGGCGCGACATGCAGGCCTGCCGCCTGAGCCTTGTTTGTCAGGATTCGGACTCGCTTTTGCGCACGCTGCAATCTTCGGCTTTGTTGCGCCGGGCAAACAGGCTGGAAGATCCAGACAAGGCCCGGCCCTTGGCTTTTCTATTTCCCGGTTTCGGATCGCAGTATCCGGGCATGGCAAGGGAGCTTTGCGCACTACATTCAGAATTTAGAAATGTTTTCAATAGAATATGCGCGCTATTTCAGCATGAGACTGGGATTGACGTGGCTGCGGCGCTTGATCGTCAGGAAGTGTCCACAGATACGCGCCTGGGTACGTTTGCTCTGTTTGCCGTGGAGTACGCGCTGGCGATGCTGCTGCAAGAATTTGGAATACAGCCCTCCTTTGTGATGGGGCATTCGGCAGGGGAGTACGTAGCCGCAACCGTGGCGGGAGTCTTTTCCGAGAACGATGCCGTTCGCCTCATTGCAGAACGCTCACGGCTTATTGACGAGTCCCCGTCAGGGGCCATGATTTTTGTGCCGATGGCGTCAGAAAAGCTGCAAGCCCTTTTGCCAGAAGGGGTGAGCATTGCAACTGTGATCACACCCAACGGATGCGTTGCCTCCGGCACTGCGCATGGAATCAATGCGCTTGAGGCTGCGCTGAATGCGGAAGACCTGCCGTCCTCAAAACTAGCAGCAGAAAAGGCGGGACACTCCAGCCTGCTGCATTTCGCCATGCCGCTGCTGCGCAAGGCTTTTGAGGGCGTCGAGCTGCACAGGCCGCAACTGCCCATACTTTCAAATGTCACAGGAAGCTGGCTCACAGAAGCTGAGGCCATGGATGCCGAATACTGGGTTCGCCAGTTGTGTGCCCCGGTGCAGCTATCTGACCAGATAGCCACATTGTGCCATGAGGGTGAGGCCGTATTGCTTGAAGTTGGCCCATCGCGAAAGCTGAGCGCCATGCTGCGCCGCCATCCGGCCTTCAAAAAACATTCGCCGATTATTCCCGTGATGCCGTCAGAACAGGGTAAGACCGGGGAGCATATGGCCCTTCTGGAAGCCATAGGGCAACTCTGGCAGCAGGGGGGCCGCGCTGACTGGGCCAAGATAGATGCCCTGAACGGCGGCGGGCACGCTGTGCCTTTGCCAACCTATCCCTTTGAGCGCCAGCGTTACTGGCTTGAACGGCAGATGGCGGGCAACAAGACGCCAACGGATCTGGGAATGGAAATATCCGTTCTCTGCTGGCGGCAGATACCTGTGACAATGCCCGCAATGCCCCAGGGCGTTATAGGATTTTTGGGCAAAGATGGGGCGGATGTTGCTGAGGCGTTGCGCCAGCGTGGCTGGAATGCACAGATCTTCAAAACACTTGCGGATTTGCAGGACAGTAGTGCCCTGCCGGATACATTGGTGGACTGCCGTTTTGCCGGACAAGGCGATAATTCACTGGCATCTGCGGCGCGTACGTGCGGAGAGGCGGCGGAGTTGTGCGCCTGGCTGGCTGAATGCGCCAACGGGCAGGCCATGAGTGTTTACTGGCTCACCTCCGGAGCGGCGGCCTTTGGTACGGCCTTGCCTGCCATTGACAGAAGTGCCTTGTTGGCTCCTGCCCGTGTGCTGCCGTTTGAGGCCAGAAATACCCTTGCTTGCGTGCTGGATGTGGAAGAAGGGCTTTCCGCCCCGGTACTGGCCGACTTGGTGGAAATGGCTGTGAACAACCGCATGGCGGCTACCGCGCTTACGTCTTTTGTGGCTGTGCGCGCCGGAATTTTTTGGCAGGAGCAACCTGAATGCGTGCAGCAATCTGAAAATACAAATGAGCACATTCATCTGCGTGAAGGAGCGGCCTACCTTGTTTTTGGCGGCAGTGGCGGCATTGGTCGAACATTCATGCTCGATCTGGCTAGGCAGGCAGCCGAGCAGCAGTGCCGCATAACACTTGTCCCACTACAGAAAACGCGGCGATCCGCAGAATTCTGGGAGAACTGCGCCAGTGAGTGGGCGATTGTCAGGCCGCGCTATGTCGACCTCAACAAGCAGGATGAACTCATGCAGGTTTTGGATGAGGTGCTTGCTGAACATAAAAATGTGGCTGGGATTGTACACGCCAGCGGCGTCACTGGCGGTGGATTGATGCAGGCGCAAAGTTTAGCCGTAGATAAGACGGAAAACTGGAGCGCCAAGGTTATTCCATTGCTTGGCATTGAAAAGGTGATGCAGTTTTGTAACGTGGATTTTGTTATTTTTAATACATCCATAGGCGCATTGTGCGGTTCTGTTGGGCAACTGGATAACACTGTAGCCAACATAGTGCTAGATACCTGG
>QKDT01000160.1 GCA_003251995.1 Desulfovibrio desulfuricans | reverse complement strand
AAACTGGTAGACCTCAATGTCGCCGGTTTCGTCATTGTAGGTCACTTCCACGTCCATATCTTCGCTGAAACGGCGCAGCACAGAGGTGCGCACCGCGTCTTCAAGCGTGTCAATGAGCATGTTGCGGTCAAGGCCTTTGTCCTTACTGATCTGGTCAATGGCCTTTTTGAGTTCAAGATTCATGAGTGCCTCCGGCTGCTGGCGCTGCGGCGAAAATATCTCTGGTTCCTGCCATATTCACGGCGGCGAGGGCATCTGGCCTTGCCATGCGAGTGTGCAGTTGCGTCAGGTTTTATTGGTTCTCTTCAGAACCACTAGACTTTGTTTTCTTTTCCTTACGGGGCTTGGCCTCGGCCTTGGCTTTGGGCGCATTGGCGCGGCCTTTGCCAGGTTTTTGCGGCTGCCTGAAAATATACATGCGGCTTGCCCTGCGCACGGCATCCCAGGGAATGCACACCGGCGGCAGGTTCTCGGGGGTCACGTCGCCCTCGGGCGAAATGGTGGCGGGGGCAAGCGTAAACGCGTTCTCTTCAACAGAAAGGAGCGTGCCTCGCCACAAACGGCGGGGGCCGCCATGCGAAGGATTGGGCCCTTCGGGTGCGGTCTCGTTGATGGCGACCGCCCGAAGCAGGCGGGCCTCCACAACATCGCCCATATAGTGGCGCATCTGCTCAAGGCTGAAGAAAAGCCGCGTCAGGCCGGGGGTGGATACCTCCAGCACATACGCTTCGGGAATGGTGTCCTCCACCTCAAGGGCAAGGCCGATATGGCGCGATATGTATTCGCACTGCTCAAGGGTGGCGGAAAGCGCGACCAGGGATGGCGCATCAGTATCGTCGTTGTCGCTGGGGGTGGGGGCAGGCTGGGTATCGGTTGCCGCGGAAAACGGCACGTCAACAAAGAGCCGAACCACTGTGCGCCCGGCGCGGACGATTTCCACTCCCCAGATGACCAGGCCCAGTGACGTTGCAAGGGGTTCGGCCAAACTGGCGATAGTTTCTTTGAGTGCGTCGTCGGTCATTCGTTTCTTAGAGCATTCCTTTGCGCTGAAAATGCGCTTGCCTGGCGGGTTTGCCTTGTCGTAGGGACAAAAAAAAGGGGGCCCATTCGGGCCACCCCGCAGGAACTGCGTTCCGCATCAGGATGTAGCAGTGGCGCGAACGCCGACCGCTTCGAATGAGTTTCATTATCTTGGCAAAAAAAAATTGTCAAGGTGTTTGTGTATTGCGGGCAATATATATCGAGTCTGGTTGTCGATGTTTCACTGATGGAGTATGGGTACCACCCGACCCCCCCAATAGCTTTTATTTTCAGAAAACTAATATTTTTTAGAAAATTGCCGAAATGCAGAATAGATAGGGAATTTTACGGTGCTGCGGTATTAGGGATCTGCGGTTCCGTTTAGCAAATGATGGCGCACTGATAGATATTTTGACGTGCAGAAAAAGTTAGATGCCTTAAAGCGAGGTGGCTCCGTGAATGGTAGATTTCTTTTGTTGAGCTGCGCATCAGCCTTGCTGGCTGTTGCCCTTGGGTTTGGTATTGCGCAATTGGCAGGCCTGCCCCTCTTGGCGCTGATGGTGAGCGCCCTGGTGGCGGCGTTGGGCGCATTTGTTGCCGGGCGTTCGCTTGTGGGGGGCGCAGTACGCCAGGCAGCCGAGGTGGTCTGCGCAATCAAGGCCAACCCCAGCCGCACCATGGACAATGCAGATCCGTCGCTTGCCCCGCTGTTTGCAGGTTTGGAAGAACTACGGCTGGCATTCAAGCACGACAGGGAATACAAAGAGGGCATTTTGCGTGGGCTCCCCATGCCCTATCTTCTGGTAGACACCAAGGAGCGCGCGCTCAGCACCAACAGGGCCTGTTTGGGCATGCTCGAAATTGACGACAGCATTGAATCCTGCCTTGGCAAAACTCTGGCCGAACTCTTTTATAATGACCCCACGCGCAAGACTGCTGTGGGCAAAAGTATGGATACGGGCGAGAGTTTCATAAACCTTGAGGTTACCATTGGCGGACACAAGGGCGGCAAGGTCAATGTGCTTGCCAACGTATTCCCCATCTACAATGCCGAAGGGGCCTGTATTGGTGGCATGTGTGTGTATGTGGATATGACCGCCCTCAACGAGGCGCAGCGGCAGATCACAGAAAAGAACCAACGCATGGCTGAAGTGGCGCAAGCTCTGGAACAGACCATGGACGAGCTGGCAAAGATCGTTGAGGCGCTCACCGGCAGTATTCGGCAGTCTGATAAGAATGCCGCCACTGCGGCAGGGCAGCTTGGCGAGGCCGCCTCAGCCATGGGGCACATGAATGCCAGGGTGCAGGAAGTTGCCAGCAATGCGGAAAAGGCCGCCGAGGCGTCAGGCCACACCATGAGCAAGGCCACCACCGGCGCCGAAGTTGTGCAAAATGCGGTGAACGGCATTGAAAACGTGCATCGGGTTTCGCTTGATCTGCGCAAGGACATGGCCCTGCTTGAATCGCATGCCAGAGCTATTACGGAAATCATGAACGTTATTTCCGATATCGCTGACCAGACCAACCTGCTGGCGCTCAACGCCGCCATTGAAGCAGCCCGTGCCGGCGAAGCCGGGCGCGGCTTTGCTGTGGTGGCTGATGAAGTGCGCAAACTGGCTGAAAAAACCATGGCTTCCACCACGGATGTGGGCCGCGCCATTGAGGCCATCCAGCAGAGTGCGGGCAAGAGCATGGCCTCTATGGACAACGCCGTGCAGCAGGTGGAACAGGCCACGGATTACGCAAAGCAATCTGGCGAGGCGCTGGACGCCATTGTGGGCACGGTGGAGAACACCGTGGGCCAGGTCAAGGCCATTGCCGCCGCCAGCGACGAGCAGTCTGCCGCCAGCCAGCAGATCACCCAGACTATTGACCAGGTAAATCATATGGTGGCTGATACTGCCGAATCCATGGGACAGGCCAGCATGGAAACCGAAAAACTTCAGGAGCTGACCGAAAAGCTCGAAGAACTGACGGCGCAGCTCAAAGTGTAGCGTTTTTTTGCCGCACGGCGGCGCAAGGCCCGTTTCAGCCAGATCAGCGTGATTCTTTCGCTGCATCTGGTTGTGACGGGCCTTTTTTGATGAAAATTGCGTGCCGCTATGCCGGGTCGTGCGCGCCCAGCACCATTTCAAGCACGGCGTCAGCCAGCAGGGCTGCCGCTTCCGTCACTCTGGGGGCAAGGGGCGGGGCCAGCAAAATATCTGTGCTGAAGTCGCCCACAAGCACAAGGTTGCCAAGATAGCGCTTGCCCATGGCCTTGCCGCCCCAGCCGCCCATGCCAGACGCACTGGCAATGCGGTAGCCGCCAAGCAGGGCTGTTTCCACAAGCAGGGTTTTGTCGTCTGGCCCGTCAAAGGCTTCTACCCAAATAGGGCAGGCGGGTAACACTTCGGGCATGTTGTGTTGGTCAAGGCGCATGCGCCTGGTTTCCACGCCCATCTCAGGATTCAACTCCAGCAGCAGCTCTGCCAAGGCCTCAACCTTGGGGCGGCCCACATGTCGGGGCCAGTACTGTTGGCGGTTAAGGTTGGAGGCATCCACCACATCGTCATCCACCAGCAGCAGATTGCCAACGCCGCTGCGTGCCAGCATCAGAGCTGCATTTGAGCCAAGACCGCCAGCCCCGGCAATGCCAACTCGCGCGGCGCGCAGGGCCGTCAGTTGCTCGTCGCTGAGATAGCGGGCAAGCCCGGTGTGAAGCGCATTGTGCATATGTGTATCCATGGTTGAAAATGAGGTGGCGGCTTTGCCCGAAGAGTGCTGCGTGTGCGGCGGCCCGTAAAATCTTGAGGCCGCCGCACGCATGGGCGAAAGGTCAGTTCTCCTTAGACGGCAATGGGATCTTCCCAATCCTTGAGCACGGCCTGGTAGCCGATGCCTGCCAGGGACGACGCCATTTCTTCAAGGCTGCGGCGGTCGGTGATTTCAAACTGACCGGGATTATGCAAGTCCTCTGTGGCGCGGCCCCCAACTGCGGTGGAAACCCCGGCAGAAACGCGGGTAACGCCGATGGGAACCAGATGGTCGCGCATGAAGGCGCTTTCACGGCTGGAACAGGTAATGCCCGCGCGCGGCAAGAAGCAGCGCGTGGCTGTAACGTATTGTACCAGATGCCGGTCGTCCACAGCATGCTGCACGTCAAAATTGCCTTCATGTGGGCAGATGCGCGGTATGGACACGCTCAGATCCACGCCGGGATACCGCCGTTGCAGCCACCATGCATGCAGGCCAGTAGCAAAGGCATCCTGCTCAAACGATTCCAGGCCAAGCAGCGCGCCCACACCAATGGAGCGGATGCCGCCTTCTGCCGCTCTTTGCGGTGCATTGAGCCTGAATCCGTAATCGTGCTTGGGGCCTACGGGGTGCAGCCATGCGTAGAGCTCGGGATTATACGTCTCCTGAAACATGGTCATGCTGTCCACGCCGGAGTCCACCAATAACTGATATTCTTCTGTGGTGAGCGAATATACCTCAACACCCACAGAGGCAAAACGGGGTTTGATGCGGCGGGCCGCATCGGCAATATATTGCGGCGACGACAAATGCCGCGCGTCGCCCGTCAACAGGAGGATGTGCTGAAAGCCCTTGTCGGCGATCGCATCCGCCTCTGCTGCTGCTTCATCAATGCTCAGGTGGCGGCGGGGTTGCTTGTTTTTGGCGTTAAACCCGCAGTAACGGCACTGATTGGTGCAGACATCAGAGATATAAAGCGGCGTAAAAATGTTCACGGCCCTGCCGAAAAAGCGCAGGGTCAGATCGCGCGCACGGCGGGCCATGGCCTCAAGGTGGGGCGCTGCCGCAGGGGAAAGCAGGGTGAGAAAGTCGGCTGGTTGCAAAATCTCTTTTTGCAATACGCTCAGCACATCGGCTTCTGTGGCGTTTGCCGCGGCCGCTGCTCTGCGTTCAGAAGGCCATGCCTGCAAATATTCCTGAAAAGTTTCCATGTGTGATCCTTATACATCGGTAGGCTGCCAGCAGATAACTGCCAGCGGTCACCATGGCTGTGTTTTGGGCCTCAGCCCTGGGGCAGAATACGCGGGAGACGGATTGCTGCGCCATGCGGATCTTGTAAAATCCGCGCCACAAAATACTTGCAGGGCGTACTGTTTTGTCCTTTATGCAAGTATTTCACAGTATAAATGCTCTAGCGAAGAAATCCCGTCAGAGGCGAGGAGGCTTCCGCACCCAGGCCTTGCGCCTTGACAGCACCCGGCCCAG
>QKDT01000156.1 GCA_003251995.1 Desulfovibrio desulfuricans | reverse complement strand
TGGATGAACAGTTTCGCACAAGAAACTTACGCGATGCGCAAAGCGTTAAGAATTCTCAAGCCCTTGTTCTTGTGGGAACACGATCAAAACCACGGGGCGTAACATCCTGTGGATTTTGTGGTTTTGCAGATTGCGGGGAATCGCAGAAAAAAGGTGGGCATTGCGCCTTTGACGACATTGATCTGGGTATTGCTTTGGGCAGCGCCGTTTCCATTGCGGCGGACAACCGCGTTGATAACAGAATCATGTTTTCCATAGGCAAAACCGCCATGATTCTGGGGCTGCTTGGCGAGGGGGTAACAAAAATTCTTGGCATACCATTGTCGGCAGCAGGGAAGAACAGATACTTTGACCTTGGGGCCTTTCACAAGCCCTAGCAAGTCTGCCCCACCCCGCATGCAGCGCAGTGTCTGTGGCACGCCTTGAACTGGCTATTCACCAGCATCAGCATCACTCCAGTTTGAGGCATGCCCAGGTGCAGCCCTGTGCAATGGTTGGCTGTTGTCATTGCCACCTCCCATTTGCGTGGCAAAAGAACTGCGCGCCCAATCGGATAAAGACCCCAGCACAGGCAACAGACCTCTGCCGGCGTCTGTCAACGAATACTCAACCTTGGGCATCCCCTGCGAAAATACCTTGCGGCTCACAAGCCCGTCCGATTCCAGCTCGCGGAGTTGTAAGGTCAGCATCCGCTGGGTTATCTTGGGGAGCTTTCTTTTAAGTTCGTTAAACCGCAGGGCATTGCTACCCAGATACCAGACAATCAGGCATTTCCACTTGCCGCCAATAACGGACAGCGTGAACTCCATGGAGCATTGATAGGAAACGCCTTTGTACTCAACCATGCCATGCCTCTGAATGTATCCTTGACTGGGCAGTTAGCAGCAAGTGCAAAAGCGCCAGCAAGCAATCAAACCACCCATGAAAAACTGACCCGCTTCAACCATGCTTTGGCTGAAACGGGTCAGTTCTATTTCATCTAGATGTCAGACCAATGGCCCGCCCTGAGGTCAGCCTAGCTCATGTCCCAGTTGGGATACATGGTCCAGATACCGCAGGGGCAAATGCCAGAGCAGATACCGCAACCGATGCAGCGGGCAGGATCAGAAACGTATTCAAATCCGCCGCCAGCGGTTTCTTTGCGATCGATGGCCTTTTCCGGGCAGGATTTGAGGCACATCTTGCAATCGCGGCAGGTACCGCAGCTCACGCAGCGAGAGAATTCATCCTGCGGCGTGGGCAAATCACGGTCATGGCACTTGGCAAAATAAGCCGTGTGCAGACGCGTGGAAGGTACAATCTTTTTCTTTTCAGGCGTGTAGGTTTCGCCACGCACCCAGGCATCAGCAGCCATGGCGGCTTCGCGGCCCGTACCGATGGCGTGTACCAGCAAACCGGGCTTGATAACGTCGCCCACCGCAAAAACGCCGTCCATGATGCTGAGATCAGCCTTGGGGACAATCCATTCGCGGAACTTTTCCAGCCCTTCCGGCAGGAAGGAAAGGTCAGGCGATTCACCAATGGTGATAATGACCATCTTGCCGGGGATGAGTGTTCCTTCCTGGCTGATGATGCCGTTATCGGTGACTTCCTTGGTCTGCACAGGCCAGACAAGCTTGCCGCCAAGGCCCTCAACATGCTCAATTTCATGGGCGAAAGCCGCGGGCTTTTGCACGTCAATGCAGGTAACCTGCTTGGCACCCATGGCGTATGCGCCCACAGCAGCGTCCATACCGGCGTTGCCACAACCGATAACAATCACGCTATCCGGCACGGCAGGCTTTTCACCTTTGTTGATGGCTTTCAAAAAGTCGATGCCAGCCACGATCTTTTCGTGTCCAGGCCAGGGGAAGATGCGCGGCACATGCCCGCCGGTGGCAACCACCAGAGAAGCATGCTTTTTGCGCAGTTCCGCAAACTTTTTGGCGTCAACAGGGCAATTGTTTACAAAGGTCACGCCCATGTCTTCTATGCGCTTGAGTTCCTTGCGCAGCAGATCATGGTTAAGGCGCGCGCGGGGTATCACCTGCTCGAGCTTGCCGCCCATGACGGAATCAGCCTCGTAGACCGTGACATCATGGCCCATACGGGCAAGCTGCCAGGCAGCCGTAAGGCCACCCACGCCACCGCCGATCACGCCAATATGCTTGCCGGTGCGCTTTTGGGGCTTTTCAACCGTAATATCGGCAGAAAAAGAGCCAAGTTTGCCAATCTGCACAGGGCTGTCCAGATCGGTGCGCGTGCAGCTTTGCATGCAGGGGTTGGGGCACACGCTGCCGCACACAGAACCGGGAAACGGTGTGTAATCCAGCACCATGCGGTAGGCTTCTTCCACATTACCTTCACGCAGAAGATTAAGTCTGCGCTGGGTGGGGATGGAAGCCGGGCAATTGAATTCGCAGGGGGCGGCAAAAGCAGCGTTTTGCCACATGGGAACACGCAAACGGAAATCGCCGCGCGCCACCAGCCCGTTGACCATAAAGTCATCGGGGGCAACATCGCTAAAAATACCGCTGGGGATCCATTCCTTGCTGCGGAACTGCCCAAGGGTCAGCACTTCCTTCTGCCCGCGTTCTTCAAACGGAAGAGGCGTTACTTTGCGCCACTGGCTCCAGTCGCACAGTTCATGCCGCAGGCTGGGATTGTCGATAGCCATGAGAAAGTCGTCAAGGCCGGTATCAAGCCATGCGATATCTTCCTCATCCAGTTCATTAACGCGTACGTCCTTGGGCAACGGGCCAACGGGGCCGCGAAAATACACGGCGCCGCCAACCATGCCGACACAGGGGCGTTCACCCATGACAGAAGCAAGGTTCTGGCTGTCATAACCGCACACCACAGCCTTGCCGCCGCCCATGAATTCAAAGGAGAAGCTGCCCACGCTCTTGAGTACCCAGAGTTCCGGGGCTTCGTAGAGGGGGTCGTGCTTCATGAGCGAACCGGTACGGGTACCCGCACGTCCGCCAACATACACCGTGCCCGCGGCTGCGCAGTGGGCCGCAGTGTCGCCCGCGTCGCCGCGCACAACAATACGTCCGCCCGCGTTCAACCAGCCCACGTCTGCCGAGGCGGAGCCTTCAACCAGGACTTCAGTATTGGGCAGGCACATGGAGCCTACCCGCTGACCGGGATTGCTAACTTTAAAGGTCAGCTTTTTGCCTTCCTTGTTCCACAGGGGGCCGCCGATATCGTGCTGGCCCGAGGCCTCAATATAAAAGTCGGTCTCACCCTTCTCCACCGCCGACTCAATAGTCAGCAGCAGATCCTGAGTGGACATTCGCTTGTGTTCATCTAACGTGCTAACGCGCAGCATGTTCTGCTCCTCGCCAAAGTCTAACAGGCGTACTGGATGTCCAGCTTGTCGGCCACAGCCCGATCCGTGGTAACCAGGGCGTCGGAACGCCCAACCGGCAGTGAGCTGTTGCCCACCGGGGCCAGCAGCTTGCGCAGTTCGGAGTCAAAGGCCAGCATGTAGTCCACAATGTTCTGTGCGCCCCGGTCCACATCCAGCCTTTTGACCAGACGCGGATCCTGGGTGCAGATGCCCGTGGGACATTTGCCAGTGTTGCAGGCGTTGCAGCGACCATGTTCATTGCCGACGCAGCCCAACAATTGAATGAGGATCTTGCCTATGATGACGCCGTTGGCGCCAAGGCAGATCATCTTAAAGGCATCCGCAGCCGCGTTGCCAGTCAGGCCAATGCCGCCGCCAGCCCAAAGGGGAATCTGCCCCTGAAGGCCCTGGGCCACAGCCGCCATGTAGCAGTCGCGCAGTTTGGAAACAATGGGATGCCCGGTATGCTCCAGCGAAACCTCGTTGGCAGCGCCGGTGCCGCCCTGAATGCCGTCCATAAAGAACCCGCCACAGATCTTATAAGGATCGCGCAGCAGATTGTTGTAAACGGAAACAGACGTGGCCGAAGCCGCACACTTGATGGCGACCGGCACGCGGAAGCCAAAGGCCGCATTGAGCGAAAGGTGCATTTTCTGCACAGATTCTTCAATGGAGTACAGGCCCTGATGGTTCGGCGGTGAATGCAGGGTCGCCTTGGGTACGCCACGGATTGCCTGAATGTGCGGGGCCACCTTAGCGGCGGGCAACAAGCCGCCGTCGCCGGGTTTTGCACCCTGACCAATTTTGATGAGCACGCCCGCGGGGTCGGTTTTCATGCGGGGCATGGCCTTGATGATGCGGTTCCAGCCAAAGTGACCAGAGGCAATCTGCAAGATCATGTACTTGAGTTGATCTGACTCAAGCAGCTTGATGGGCATGCCGCCCTCGCCAGAGCACATACGAACAGGCATGCCGCAGTGTTCATTAAGATAGGCTGCGGCAAGGGCAATGGCCTCCCACGCGCGGGTGGAAAGCGCGCCGATGCTCATGTCGCTGAAGATGGCGGGGTAAATCCAGTGTACCGGCGGAGTTTGCTCGGTGAGCACCAGGCTGTCGCCATCAACGCGCAGGGGCAGCTCTTTGGCAAGCATGACGCGGCCCAAAGGCGAGCGAATATCAAAGGTATGGCGCTCAGAATCCAAAGCAGGGTCGGTCATCTGACTGATGCGACCAACAAAGATGGAATCAAGCGTACGCGGTGGATTAAGGTTGGTGCGCCCGCCCCGTTTAACCGGGCCATGGTGACGCGCCAGCACAGGAAACCGCGTGTCCTGGTTACGCACAGGTTTGATTGCCGCGTTGGGGCAGATCTTTTCGCACATGCCGCAGCCAACGCAGGCATTGGGAATGCTGGCCTTTTGCATGATGACCGGGCGCGCGGAGTGTTCCTGCGTCGGATCGGGAAAGGCCTTGCGCGAAAGCGTGATACTGCGGCGCATCATGCTCACTTCAATAGCGTTGAAAGTACACGCCGCCACGCATGAGCCGCACATGGTACACAGATCGGAGCGGTATTCTATCTTCCAGCGCAGGTCGTTAACGCTGACGTCCTGAGTTCTTACTGATTCCATCGCTGCACCGCCAAATCGTTGTCAATAACCACCATCTCCCGCTCATTGGGGTAGATATCTTTGGAGATGTCGCGGTCGGGCATGATGGCGTTCAGCCCACAGACCTCGGAGGCGATGGCAACCATATCCGAGTTTCCGCCCACCACAACAGGCCGCAGCTTTTTAGAGTCGCAGCAGGTGATCATCTTGCCGTCAGGCAAAAGACCAATGATGGTGTTGGGGCCGTTGATCTCCAGATGCGCAAGGGATTCGCGAATAAGATTCAGCACCTTGCGG
>QKDT01000291.1 GCA_003251995.1 Desulfovibrio desulfuricans | reverse complement strand
AATCACGGCGCGCTTTTCCACCTGGGTAATGCCCGTTGGAATACAGATAACCATGGAGGGTTTGACCAGACGCAGCCCGGTGATGGCCTTGCGCACGAAGTAAGAAATCATTTCGCGGGTTATGTCGAAATCGGCAATAACGCCGTCCTTCATGGGGCGTATGGCCTTGATGCGTTGCGGCGTACGGCCCAGATATTCCTTGGCGGACGCGCCCACGGCGAGAACTGTATTCTTGTGCGTATCAATGGCAACCACCGATGGTTCATTGATAACAATGCCATGCGCCCTGGTGTAAAGCAGGGTGTTGGCAGTGCCAAGATCCATGGCAATGTCTTTGGACAAGAATCTGAATAAACGCCGTAAAATCATGTTTAGTATTCTTTTGTTGGTGGCATGGGCGCGGTATCGGGGTCATAGGCCTGGGGGCCGTCGTTATGCACCCGCGCTCTGGGCAACATGGTTCTGAGACGCATTTTAAGATACAGATTTTCCAAAAACAATGCCAGATGATCGACAGACTGGCGCACAAAACTACGCAACGATTCGTCTATCTGACGAGGATTGGTATGCGCAAGGCAAAGTACACCGCGTGTGCTCTTGTTAACCATAACCGGCATGCAAATGGCAGCCTGAAAATCGGGCATGTCCGGCAGTTTGCCAAACAGCACGGTGGCGGGCGCACCCTCAACACCTTCTGCAATCACGGGTTGGTCGTTGCGAAAAACCCAGCCAGTAATGCCGCTGCCCATGGGCAGTATAAGCGGTTCTTCGCCTGTCAGCAGCAGCCGCGCCGACTCGCTCTCAACGCAGTAGGTTTCGCCCGGCTCGTCCACCGAGGCAAAGGCGCAGTAGTCAAAGCCTGAGGCCTCCACCATAATGCGCAGATAATTTTGCAAAAACTGAGGCCAGCGCTTGTAACGAAAGCGCAGATCCTGAATGACAGACAATTCTGCAAAATAGCGCGGAATATCCCCGGCAAGCTCCTGTCTGCCGACGGAGCCCTGCTGACGAGAGATAAGCTCTGCAAACATTTGCAAAATTTTGTGGTCTTTGTCCGAAAAGGAGTATTGACGCTTGCTGTCAACGCACAAGGCGCCACCAGTGGGCACGGGGCACCCCATAAAGGCCTTGATATTGGCCTCTTCACCGCCGCTGTAGTAGCCGAGGTTGCTCTGGCGCTGGTCAAAATTTGGCACAAGCAGAGGTTGCCGGTTGCGGATAATCCAGCCGACAAGGCCCTTGCCGGGCAGCACTGAGGCGTTGGACGCTATTCTTTCGCCCAGGCTGAACGCAGCCGCGAGGTGGTGCGCTTCGCCTTCTTCGTCAGGCAAAAAAAGGACTACAGAATAGGCGTCAAAAACGCTGCAAACAATGCTCAGAATATGCTTTTCAACAGAGTTGGCGGTCATTGGCACATGGGGTTGATGGTGATGCCGCCCTTAGGGGTGACGACTCTTGGGTACCGCATCTCTTTTAGCAAAGGGTATGAGACGCCGCAACTTCTTTTGCGCGGATGCTGCTCATTGTTATGCCAAACAATGCTGCTCGTCTTGCGTTTGCCGCCCCCATACACTGCCTTGGCAGCCGCTTATGATGCCGATTTTGAGGGAACCTCCATCTTTCCCACTGGAAAAAATTCTGAAAAGCAGATAGTAAATAACAAATTTCCATAAGGGATGTGCGGATGATTAAATGGCAAGAGGTATTCAGCAAGGACGGCCTGCCCTGGCAGGACGCTACCCAGTTGTCCTCATCCATTGCCGTCAGCGATCTGACGGAGCTCAAACGGCTGCTCGATGCTGTGCATATCCGCTTGTGCCTGGTCAAACCCTACCAGGAAAACAAGAACTACCCTCTTGTTGAAGCACGCGAGCTGCTGCCCTCGTTTGACAACGACATGTTTGAATACAAGGAGCTGCCCGGCTTTGCCATGGTGGCCTTTGCACGCCAGCTCGACTATTTTTCAGAAATTTTTCAGTTCGACCGTCTGCACCCTGTCATTACTGAGGGCGACGGCGCATGCTGCCCGCTGGAAAATCAGGTCATGGTGCAGAATCTGCAAACGCTGGCCTCTCGTCTGCCCCGTGTACACCAGGATATTTTTCGCCAACAGTTCCGTTCGTCCGACACGGTTGTGCTTGAAACCTACCCTGCCCTCATGCCTTA
The DNA here is from genome assembly GCA_003251995.1 of Desulfovibrio desulfuricans. Taxonomy (GTDB): domain Bacteria; phylum Desulfobacterota; class Desulfovibrionia; order Desulfovibrionales; family Desulfovibrionaceae; genus Desulfovibrio; species Desulfovibrio desulfuricans_B. The sequence continues at coordinate 3,094 of QKDT01000291.1, read as the reverse complement.
CCTGCTCAGCATGGACAGGGCGCATGTGCTGGCCTGGGGCGCGGACAAGCAATTCCATCTTGCAGGAATTTTCGCCTCGTTCCCGTCAGACATTGATAGCGAACTGAAGCGCTTTGGCATACGCATCGGCAAATTTGTTTATGGCGACAGCGATATTTACGAACGCAACCGCATGTTTGTGTATCAGTATCTAATGGAGCTTTACGGCTTCCCCATTGTTTCTGAGCGCCGTACTTCAAGCGCCCTCTTTGCCCGCAAGCTGCATAAAATGGGTGAGCGCTTTTTGCTGCGCGTGCTGGGCCAGACAGACAGAACCATCACCACCTACATGGCAAATGGCGAAAACACGCGCTATCCCCTGCTGGAAAAGGTGGCTCTTGTGGCTGTGGACGCCGATCAGGATGAAGTGCTGAGCATCATTGACCGTGACGGATTTTTTTTTGGACAAACCGCGCCGGGTGGTTATTTTGCGTATCAAATACCGCCAGCACACCTTTGATGCCAGCAACGTGCGGCAAGACCGCGCCCTTTCTGTGGTGGCGCAAGAGGTGCTGCACCCCATCACCGGCGAGGCGCTCACCGGGCTCAATATTATCAAAGACACCTCAAACATGTTTTTGCGCCTCAACGACATTGTGCGCGGCGAATACACGGGGCGCATCATATACAAGCGCACCGAGGTTGTTGAAAATACTGGCACCCACGAAAAGCGGCTCAAGTTTTTGTATAGCTGGCTGACCAAGCACCAGCGCCGCATGATCAGCTACAGCGACGAGTTTTTTTCCAATGTAAGCAAGGTGTTGACCAACTATCTGTTTTCGCCCGATAATGACGAGGCCTTTGAAAACCTGCGCGAACTGTATCAGGAAGTCTGTACGCGCTTCAGCTATATTCAGCAGGCAAGGCGCGTGCGCATTCTGGAAGACCTGTGCCAGCGCACCTTCAAAGGCGCGCGTATCACCTATTTGCAGATGTTCCGCGAGGCCCTGAATCTGCTCAATGAGCTGAAGTTTGAAATCGTCAGCTTCTTCCCCGGTCTGGTTGACGCCGTGATCGACTGTGTGGAAAGAATCCTGCGCGACAGTTATCTGCAACGCAAGTATATTGAACCGCTGGAAGATAGTCTTACCCCGGCAGGTCAGGAAATTCGCAAAAATTACAGACGTCTTGTTTCATTGCAGGACGGGTTCAAGGCCGTGCGCAAGGCGCGCGGCGCCAAGGAAAATGTGGTTTCATGAGTGTACCGTTTTTTTATCTGGCCCCTGAATTGTGGGGGGATACGCCTGTTCTTGAGGGGCAGGAAGCCCGGCACCTTGGGCAGGTTCTGCGTGCAGAACAAGGCACCGAAGTGGGCCTTTTGGATGGTCGGGGTCGGTCAGGCATTTTTGTGGTGTGCAAGGTGGGCAAAAAAAACGTGCAGCTTCAGCGCGTTTCTGAAAGCGTAACACCCGCACCCCACGCCAAGGCCATTATTGCCCTGGCATACAGCAAGGCCGTGCGGCGTGGCTTTTTTATGGAAAAAGCCGTGGAGCTTGGCGCGCATGGCGTATGGCTGTGGCAGGGCGACCACAGCCAGGGCAAACTTTCTGCCGCTGCGGAGGAGGCCTGCCTTGGTCAGATGATCGCAGGGGCAAAGCAGAGCGGCAACCCATGGCTGCCAGAAGTGCGCGCCCTGTCGGGCGGCGTGGATCAGCTCATCCATCTTTCGCACGCTGCCGATAACCGCATTTTGCCATGGGAATTGCAGGACGGCGTACACATGCTCACGCCAGAAATGGCAGGCCAGCCGGGCCTCACCATATATGTGATCGGCCCCGAAGGCGGCTTTTCGCAACGTGAGCTTGCCGCGCTGAAAGCTGCCGACTTTACCGCGGTAAGCCTTGGCGCTCGGGTGCTGCGTTGTGAAACCGCCGCCACTCTCTGCCTTGGCCTGCACTGGTGGGGATCGCAGCTTGGTGGCAAGCCCGACGCCACCCAAGGGAGCGAAAAGTGACCGTAAGCAAGCCGCTGCCGGAGCGTATGCGGCCTGACGATCTGGCGCTTTTTCTTGGTCAGACCCACCTCGGGGATCGTCTGCGTTCGCTCATGAAGTCTGGGCGTTTGCCCAGTCTGCTGTTTTTCGGCCCGCCAGGATGCGGCAAATCCACACTTGCCCTGTTGCTGGCAAAATCATCTGGCAAAACGTATTTGCGGTTGAGCGCGCCCGAGGCGGGATTGCAGCACTTGCGGCGCTCGCTTACGGGTGTGGAAATTCTGGTGCTGGACGAGCTGCACCGCTTTTCCAAGGCGCAGCAGGATTTCTTTTTGCCGCTGGTAGAATCAGGCGAACTGACCCTGCTGGCAACCACCACAGAAAACCCCTCGTTCAGCGTTACGCGGCAGTTGCTGTCGCGTTTGCATGTGCTGCGGCTGAGGCCTTTGGGCCGCCCTGAACTTATGGAGCTTGCCCGGCGCGGCGCAAAAGACCTTCAGTTGGGGATGCCTGACGAGGTAGCCGATCTGCTTGCCGGGGTTTCCCACGGTGATGCCCGCACCCTGCTGAATCTTGTGGAATATGTGAGTGCGCTGCCGGAAGACAGCCGCGATCTGGAGCATATCAAGGCTGCCCTGCCCGAGGTGCTCATCCGGCATGACAAAGACGGCGACAACCATTATGAACTGGCATCAGCGCTCATCAAGTCCATTCGTGGCAGCGATGTTGATGCGGCCTTGTATTATCTGGCCTGCCTGCTTGAAGGGGGCGAAGACCCACGCTTTGTGTGCCGCAGACTGATACTTTCTGCCTCGGAAGATGTGGGCCTGGCAGACCCCAATGCTTTGGGGCTGGCGGTGGCCTGCCAGCAAGCCATAGAATTTGTGGGCATGCCTGAAGGGTTCATTCCGCTGGCGGAAACCGTCACCTATCTGGCCCTGGCCAAAAAGAGCAACACTTCTTACGCGGCCTATCTCAACGCCGCGCGCGAGATCAAGCTCAATGGCGCACGCCCGGTGCCGCTGCACCTGCGCAACCCTTCAACACAGTTGCAAAAAGAATGGGGCTACGGCAAAGAATACAAGTATCCCCACAACTACCCAGAATCATGGATCGAGCAGG